>JAFUZB010000183.1 GCA_017476845.1 Clostridia bacterium | reverse complement strand
CAGCTCCTCGGCGCATTTTCTGAGGGGATCCGTGAGGTTTCGCCGGACGCGGAGGTCAAAACCGTTCATCTCTACGACCTGCGCTATACCGGGTGCAGAAGTTGCTTTGCCTGTCAGCTCACGGCCAACCGGGATCATGTGGGCTGCCGTATCCGGGATGACTTGTTTGATCTTCTGGAGGAAACCCGCAATGCCGACGGTGTCGCCTTCGGTTCACCCGTCTACTTTCTGGATCAGTCAGCCCAGCTCAAGGCCTTTCTGGAAAGGCTGCTCTATCCCGGAAGGGCCGATCACAGGATCCCAAGCGCTTTTCTGTATGCCATGAACGCCGGGCCCCAGCATATCGCGCCCTTCCATATCGATGTCATTCTCGGCACGGCGGAAAGTTATATCGAGGGCTGCTTTCAGTCCAAGCCGGAAACCCTGTATGCCTACGATATCTTTCAGTATAATGATCGTCCGCAGTTCAATGAGGATTTCCGCGCCATGGCGCAGCGAAAGAAAGAGAGACAGGCCGTGCAGTTCCCTGTAGACCTGGAAAAGGCCCGCAGCATGGGAAGAAAGATGGCACAGGAACTCAAGGAGGAAGAAAAGTGAGCTTTAACAAATTGGCCTATGACCGCTATTCGGTCCGCAGGTTTTCAGACAGAAAAGTCGAACGGGAAAAGCTGGACAGCATCCTGGAGGCCGCACTTGCCGCTCCTACGGCCGTCAATCGCCAGCCCTTCAGGATCTGGGTGATTGAAAGTCCCGAAGCCCTGGAAAAAGCGCGGGAATCCACGCATTTCCATTTTCACGCGCCCGTGATTTTCGTTGTCGGCGCAGATCCCTCCGCCGCCTGGGAGCGGCCCTATGACAACCGCAATTTTGCCGATGTGGACGCTGCCATTGCCGCCACGCATATGATGCTTGCCATCCACGACCTCGGCCTTGGCACCACATGGGTCGGACACTTTGATCCCGCATGCCTGAAGACCCCCTTCCCCGACATGGCTCCCTATGACCTGATCGCCATGTTCCCGGTGGGCTATCCTGCGCAGGACTGTGTTCCCCATCCGCTCCATGAGACAAGGAAGCCAGCTGGCGAGATCGCCGTCTTTCTTTGATCCCCCTTGCAATGCAAACAAGCAGGCAGATGCCTGCTTGTTTGCATTGCACGGCCTATGTCGTGCCGCGATCTTTATTATGCCTTCTTGGCTTTCTTGAGTTTGCCGTTTTTCACGATAGCAAGCAGAAGACCCGCGAGCAGCAGAAGCACAATGCCTCCGTCAATCCACCAGGTAACCTCCTGCCACAGCGGCGGATCATAGCCCTCCACCTGCACGCCCATCACATTACTGTTCACCACAGTGTACAGAATGTTTTTGGTGGCCTGGCGCAGGAGCGTAACCTGTGTCGCATCATCTTCCATGTTGAAACTCTTGGGATCCTGGGTGAGGAAGAGATCGCCGCCGGCGCGGATCATCTCATCCACGTGCGTATAGGTGTTCAGGGAGTAGTCCGTGATCACCATGCCGCGGAAGCCCCATTCGTTGCGCAGCACTTCCGTCAGCAGCGCGTAGCTTCCGCCTGCCCACTTCTGGCCGATGCGGTTAAAGGAGGACATCATGCCGTGCGCATCCGCTTCCTTCACCGTCAGCTCAAAGGGCTTAAGGTAGAGTTCGCGCATAGCCTGTTCGTTAGCCCACACCAGAATGCCGTTATATTCGCGGTCCGTCTCCTGGTCGTTGATGGCGAAGTGCTTGACATAGCAGTAGAGCCCCTTGCTCTGTGCGCCTTCCACCACTTTGGCGGCCAGACGGCCGGAGAGCACGCCATCCTCACTGTAGTATTCCCAGTTTCGTCCCGCAAAGGGTGAGCGGTGAATGTTGACAGCCGGAGCATACCAGCCCGAATACGGTGTGCTGGTGCTTTCCTTGCCCACCAGGCCTTCCTCGCCGACCATCTCGCCCATCTGCTGTGCAAGCGCGGGATTCCAGGATGCGCCCATGACCGCTTCCGCCTGATACAGGCAGGTGCCATAGATGTCCGCCTCGGAGATGAAGCTGGTAAATCCGGAGGGGCCGTCGCCGTCAATCGTCATCGGCTTGGCCACGATCCCGTCGATGCCGTCCACCTTCTGTGTCTTGAAGGCGGCACAGCCTACCAGCGTCTTCATTTCGTCCAGGGAGATTTCATCCAGCAGCTGTTCCCATCTGGGATCATCAAAGTCGGCTTTGCCTACCAGATTTCCGTTTTCATCCTTGAGCATGTCAGAAAGGGTGATCCCGTTGTTCACCGGCTCGGTTCTGGGTGATGCACCCGTCACCTGCCAGGGTTGCCCGTCATCCGGCGTGGTGTACTTGCGCTTCTTGGAATTGTCCAGGGCAGTCTTGGCTTCCTCAGAGAGCGTGCGCTGGGCATCGGTGAGATAGGTCTGCGGAACGGTCCCCGCAAAATCCTTGCGGCTGACATAGGAGGCATAGGTCCTGTCGCCGGCAATACCTGCGCTGACATCATCAAACCGATTGGCTACTGTGGCTTCCTCGCCCTGCGCGTTGACAAGGGAGGACAGCTGGACGCCTTCTGCGAGGGTATAGACGGCTGAGGCCTTTGCCGTATGTGCATCACTGGAAACCAGAAGAGTATAAGCACCCGGATCCAGCTCATAGCCCGCAAAACCGTTGCCGTTGGCATCCGCATAGTCGTAGGACTTCATATCCTGTACCGGGAGCGTCAGCTGCAGTGTCTGCTCCTCGCCGGGCTTGAGCAGATCGGTCTTTCCGAAATCCGCCAACACGACATGCGCCTTCTCAATGGCATTACTTCCCTCTTCAAAGGGCGCACTGTAATAGAGCTGAACAACCTCCTGGCCTGCGACATTTCCCGTATTCTTCACCGTGACGGAAGCACGCAGGGTATCGGAGGGGGTGATCGCACTGCCGTCTGCCTTGTCGAACTTCACATTCCAGTCAAAGGTGGTATAGGAAAGTCCGTAGCCGAAGGGATAGACGACCTGCTCCTGGTACCATCCGGGATTTCCGGCCTTTTCCTCCTCATAGCCGCGTGTCTCCCAGTAGCGATACCCCACATAGATTCCCTCGTCATAGTTGACGAAAGCATAATCGGTGGAAGCGCCGTCATAGAGATAACGGTTACCGTACTCACTGCCGTAGATCCCGGTATTGTACCAGGTCGGATCCTGCGTAAAGTCCGCAGCCCAGGTATCAACTGTATGGCCCGAGGGGTTCACTGCGCCCGAGAGCACCTGACCCAAGGCCATCACGCCGGTAGAACCCGGGAAGCCCATCCACAGGATCGAAGCAATGCCGTCGTCCTGTGCAAGCTCGCCGACCTCCATGGTCGAGCCGATGTTCAGCAGTACGACGACACGGGAAAAGTTCTCCTTCACGTGCGCAATCAGGGCACGTTCGTTGGCATCCAGCTGCAGATAATGGCTGTCGGGAGAGTCTGCACCCTCCACTGCGGTATGGGAGGTGAAATCCGTCGCCATGGAGCGCGGAAGGTCAAAGCCCTCTCCGCCGATACGGGAAATGACCACCAGCGCCGCATCCGCATAGTCGCCGTAGCTGGAGGTGATATCCGCGGAATACGAGGATACCGGAGTCTCGCCGGTCGCAAAGCCTGCCAGGCGCTGGCCCGATGTCATGGCCGGGTTGGCCGGTCTGCCCGCACCCGACTTGGCATTGTCGCTGTAGAAGGCCTTCAGCGTCGGGTTGTACGTGATGCCTGCCGCTTCCAGACTCTCATAGAGTGTCTTCACCGACGAGGAGGAATTGCCCGCCGAGCCTGAGCCCGAATAGACCAGGTTCACGGAGTTCTTGCCAAAGACGCTGACCTTGGGGGACCCGGTCAGCGGAAGAGCATCCGCTTCATTCTTCAGCAGGGTAATGCCTTCCTTTTCCACCTCAATGACGAAGTTCTCCGCAGCCGCAAGCACCTCAGCCTTGCTCGCATACGCGCCTGCCGCGCCCTCCGAGCCCTCGGCAATGCGGGGACGTTCTCCGCCGAAGAAAAGGTTGAGCGAGCCTGTCACAATGGGCACCTTGAAGAGCACTACATTGAGTGCAATGGCCACGACCAGGATAATGGAGGTCGCAATGGTCCAGATCTTGATGGGCTTTTTCTGTTTCTTGACTTTGTTTGCTTTTGCCACGCTTTGCACCTGCTTCCATTCTTGGACTTCAGGAAGAAGGCACCGCGCCGGGCGACCGAAAACTGCCGCCGCTTGGCACGGTGCCCCTCCATGCTGCCTGGTATGCATCCAGGTAGGGCCTGTCAGAAGGGAAAACCTTTCTCAGGCTTCGCTGTCTCTTTTAGGGTCCTGTCTTTGCCTATGGATTATTCGATGTTCTCCGGATACTCTTCCATGGTCAGATTCGCCGTAGTCGTCAGGCGGATGTAATCGATGGAGGGAGCGCTGGGCAGGTTGGAACGATAGGTATTCTCGCCCGCGACGAAGACGATAATGTTCTCGCCTTCCACCAGCTCGATCTCGCCCAGGGTCTTGACCTTGAAGTTCTGCTGGTCGGTGGGATCATCGCCGGGCTCGGTGGTGAATTCTTCATATTCCAGGGGTTCTCCGTTGACGGTGACAATGAAGGATACGGGGTCCCAGCTGACCGTGCCCAGGACGTTGGTGCCCACACGGATCTTCAGGGTGGCCGTTGCGGCGGCATCGGAGGTGATCTTGAAGGTGATGGGGCTGTTCACACCCAGATTGCCGACAAAGAAATCATTGCTGGCCTTGCTGGATTCCGAGGCCAGACCAATGCCGGTGGGAGAGCCTGAAACGCCCAGGCCTTCCAGGTCTTCCAGATAGGTGTATTCCGCTTCAAAGGTGTACTCAGTGCCCTCTTCGGCCAGAGAGAAAACGGCCACAGAGGAGACAAGCGCCAGGGCCAGGATCAATGCAAGAATCTTCTTCATAAGGATAACCTCACTTTCATGCACAATCGCCCTCGCCGGTTTCCCGGCGAGGGAGGGACTGCGCCCCGATCACTTCAGGGCGCAGGAGAATCACCGGGGATTATTCCACGGTCAGCGGATAGGTGACGAATGCGGGGGCATAGCCCTCAGCCTCGGCCGTGACGGTCACGGTATATTCGCCGGCTGCGGCAGCGGTGCCGGTAATGACACCGGCGGCAGCATCAAAGGTGAGACCTTCCGGCAGACCTTCGGCGGTATAGGTGATCGGGGCATAGGCATAATAGGTGTTGAGCTTGGCGTTGTTGATGGCCGCGGAGGTGTATTCCTCGCCCACCTTGGCAGCTGCCAGCTTCAATGTGACTTCCTCGTCGTCAATCTCGACCTTGTCGGTGTAGACCACTTTGGCACCGGCCGGGATCTGCATGGCGTTGGAGTTGGCGACCATGTAGAGGATGTGCTTGGCAGTGTTCTGCATGCAGTACAGGGTGATGTTGCGGGCATCACCGTCCATGGCCAGGATGGTATCCTTGTCAAGGAAGACGCCGAAGTTCAGACCGTAGACGAAGGCATCCAGCATCATGTCGGAGCCGGCCTTGATCAGCTGATAGGCATTGCAGGCCCAGTACAGGGTGATATCGGTGACGACAGCGCCCTTGAAGCCCCATTCGTTGCGGGTGATCATCTGGTTGACGGCATGGCTTCCGCCGGTCCAGGTCTTGCCGATGCGTGTGAAGGAACCCATCGCGAAGCGGGCATCGCCCTCTTCAACCGCGATCTGGAAGCACTTGAGGTAGATTTCACGTGCCGTCTGCTCGGTCATGTATGCGCACAGACCGTCATTGGCAGAGCCGCTTCCGATTGCGCCCATGCGGTAGGTCATCGCTCCGCCGCCATCTTCGTGGAAGGCGAAGTGCTTGAGGGTAATGTAGCAGCCCTTGGAGATGGCGCCCTGAGAAACATTGGCAGCCAGAACACCGGTGAGCACCGGATCCTCAGAGTAGTATTCGGTGTAGCGGGAAAGCAGCGGGCTGCGGTGCAGGTTCATGCCCGGGCCGTACCAGCCGGTGTAGGAGTACACCATGCCGCTGGCCACAGTGGAATTGCCCCACAGGCCCTGATCGCCGACGATCTTGCCCATCTCGTAGAGCAGTTCCTTGCTCCAGGTGGAGCCGATGAGGGGCTCGGAGGAGAAGTAGTTGAAGCGGTCCACGGTGTCGGTGTAGTTGCCTGTCCAACCCTTCGGTCCGTCGGTATCGCGGGAATACGGCTTGCCGATGTACGGGATGCCGTAGGAGTTGAAACCGCCGAAGTTGACCAGGGTGATCAGTTCGTCGATGGTCAGCTGCTTGGCCAGCTCATCATAGCGCGGATCGTCCGCAGGCGCGCCCACCAGGTCAGAGAGCACGATGCTGTAGGTGTCGCTGGTGCGCTCCTCTGCCTTGCCATAGGTGACCTCGCCGATCTCGCCTGCGTCATAGAAGGCATTGTAAGCCGCATCGTCATAGGCGAAGGTGGCATATTCTTCTGCGCTGATTTCCTTGGTCTTCACATAGGCATCCGGCCAGGTTCCCTCAAAGTCCAGACGGGACAGGGAGACATAGCCCTCAGAGGCAAAGCCTTCCGACACATCGTCGAGCTGGTTGGTGACCTCGGCGCCGCCCACGGACTCGCTCACCAGCTGCTTTTCGGCAACCTGATAGGTGAATTCCTTGTCATTCTTGCCCGCGCCAAAGTGTGCGCTCTGGGCAATCTTGATGCCGTAGCTTCCGGCATCAAGGACATAGGTCTTGTCGGTGACATAGTCATAGGACGCCATATCCTTGACATCGACGGCAACGCGTACCACTTCGCTCTCACCGGGGGCAAGCTCCTTGGTCTTGGCGAAATCGCCCAGGACCACATAGGCCTTCTCGATGACGGTATCATTTCCGGTCTCTTCGGTGCCAAAGGGAGCAGTGTAGTAAAGCTCAACAACGTCCTTGCCGGACACGCTGCCATTGTTGGTGACCTTCACGTCGAATTCCAGGGTATCCGCCTTGGTCACGGCGCTGTCGGCAGCCGTCACCGGGGTGACTTCCCAGTCGAAATCGGTGTAGGACAGACCATAGCCGAAGGTGTAGACGACATTCTCGTCAAACCAGCCTTCGTTGCCTGCCTTCGCCTCTTCGTAGGCGCGGGTCTCATAGTAACGATAGCCGATATAGATGCCTTCCTCGTAGCCCACGGCCCAGGTATTCTTCATCTCGCCGTCCACGCTGTACTGCGTGTAACCGACTTCCAGACCGTTGCCGTCAACGCTGTGTGCATCGTCTGCGGTGTTGATGTTGGCGTTCATGTAGCTGGGCGCCTTGGTGAAATCCGCAGCCCAGGTGTCCACAGTACGGCCGGAGGGATTGACTTCACCCTTGAGGATCTTGCCGATGGCATCAAAGCCGTTGTCGCCGGCTTCTCCGATCATAAGGATCGCGGCAACCTTGTCATTGTCCTGTACAGCCTTCAGTTCAAGGGGTGTACAGGCGTTGATGAGCACGACCACCTTGGAGAAGTTCTCTGTGGCCCAGTCCACCAGCCCCAGCTGCACCTTGTCCAGCTGCTGGTTGTGCACAAGGCCAGAAGCACCGGAGGTTCCCAGCACCACAATCGCGGTGTCGTACTCGGCAATCTCCTTGGCCCAGTAGGGATATACTGCAGTGTAGGCAGGCACCAGGGCCGCGTCGGAGGTGTACTCGGCCAGACCCGCATAGCTCTGCTCTACAGCAGGATTCAGCTCAAAGCCGGCACTCTTCAGACTGGAAACCACGTCTGCCTGGGCGATAGCCGAACCCGCAGAGGCATCGCCGCCGTTTGCGGATGCACCGGCATTGGGATGATAGCCGGCATAGCCCAAAAGTGTAACCTTTGCGCCCGCCGTAAGGGGCAGCGCGCCGTCCACATTCTTCACCAGCGTCATGCCTTCTTCGGCAATGCGCTCGTTCAGATCCAACCCGGCCTGCAGGGCTTCCGCCTTGCTGGCGTAGTCGGAGGTGTAGTAGACCGCAGTATCGCCCATGGCGGGGACGATGGAGGCCAGCATCGCACATGCGAGCACCAGCGCTACGATCTTGGAGAGATGTTTCCTCATAACAGAACCTCCTACCATGCAATTTTCCGGCGTTTTTTCGCCAGATTGTGACAGGATTTTATCAAAACACGTCTTTACGAACAATGTGTGAATCAATTAGAATTATCATGTATAAATGTAGTTTTCACACAATGGAGGAGCAAAGAATGCCACCATCCGAAAAACGTCTCTTGGATATGCTGCTGAGCGAATGCAATCTGCTGGAACTCATCAACTGCTGCGAAGAGCTGCTCGGACAGCCGCTCCTGTATATCTTTGACACGGGATCGGACGGATATATCGCCTCAGACCATTTTGATCCGGCCCTTTCCCATCTGGAGCAGCAAAAGGTGCACACCTTTCTGGCACAGCACGGTAAGACCCTGCATTCCTATCTTTCGGATAACACACAGTTCCTTCCATTTACCGTGGAGACCTCCTTCGGTGGGGAAGAGACCGTCCGGCACCTGGTCTGCCTGTCCGGGGCCGGGCACAGCGTGGATGGCCTTGTGTGCATAAAAGAGCAAAACGGCTCCCTGGAACATGTGGACCGAGAGCTTCTGCAGCTTTGCGCACGCTGCCTGGCACTCTGTCTGCACCAGCGGCGGTGGAATCACAAACCATTTCAGTTTCGTAGAGCCATGCAGCTTCTGCTCACGGGGCGTGGTGGCAACTACCCTGCCGTCGCCCACGAGGTCGGTACCGGCATGCTCCCGTCTGAAGGACACTATCGCCTGCTCACCGTACGCCGTCTTCTGCCCGATACAGCTATTCCATTCAGTACCTTGATCGGTCAGCTCTCACGCCTTCTGCATACGGAATGGATCTACGGGGAAGACATCATCTCGTTTCTTCTCCTCAGGGAGGAGCAGATGCCGAAGGATGCGGGCAGCACCATAGAAAGCCTCCTCGCCCTCGCCGGCTGCTCTGCCTGCCTGTCACCCATGTATCCTTCCCTTATGGATACCTGGCAGTGGCGCAGCCGCAACAGCCTTCTTCCCGCCTTTCTCTCGGCGCCTGCGGGACGCCTTGTGCATTATCCGGATTGGATGGACTGGGGCATGTTTACCTTGCTTCCCATGACCCCTGAGGAACTGCGCAACTTTCTCCCCAAGGGTTTCCGTCGTCTGCAGTCCATGGATGAGGAGGAGGGAACGGAATATCTGGCTACACTGGAAGCATACTTTGCGCACCAGTGCAGCAAAAAACATGCCGCCGATGCGCTTGGCGTGCATGTCAATACCGTTCTCCTCCGCCTGCAGAAAGCCGAGGAGATCACAGGCATCTCCCTGCATTCTCCCCATGCCTGGTACCTGTATCCCATGGCACTGCGCATCATCGGCTACCAGAAAGCCTCCCGCCATGAAAACACACCCGAGCTATAATCCCACCGTCAAAAATGGTCCGCCACCCGAATTGTAGGATGGCGGACCTCTGTCTTACTTTAGCACCAGCAGCATGATCCCCGAGAGTACCGCTGCAATCAGGGGATTGCCGACAATGACGGTCAGCCACTTCACAATCAGCCTTTTGCGCGGAATATAGGGCTTCAGGTCCTCGGTTCCCGGGATCGTCCAGGCTTTCGTGTGCCCCACCCAGTACCAGTCGATGAACCCTCTGTCGAACAGTCCCTCCGCCATGGCCAGCACATAGATCTGCCAAAAGGGCGTCCAGAACCCCCGCGCACCGTTGATGCCGTAGACTGCGAGCAGGATAAACACGATTAGCGGGATCAATGCGGAGAGCCTGAAGACTTTCAGGTTTCTGGCCAAGCGCTCCCTCGTGATGAGTCCCTTCTCCACCACGCGGTCCTGCACGTCCTTCTCAAAGAGAAAGGCCGCCTCATGGACTCCGTTGGCAATGGCCACCACACAGGGCACAAGCAAGAGAAAGCAGACAACAACGCTCTCCAGCAGAAGATGGATCACCAGCATGTTCTTCGCCTCTTTTCATGGTTTCCAAGATGTCCGATCCCCGGTCTTACTCCTCCGTCACCTTGTGATAGGCCAGCTCCCATGTGCCGCCGATGTCGGTCAGGGTAAGGGTCATACCGTCCTCGGAGAGGGTATAGAAAGAGGACTCGGCCTCGCCGTCCGGTGTCACGGCCACATAGTAGTACATGTAGAACATGTAGCCGTAGGTAGAGGTCATCATGTCCTCATAGTAGGTGCAGCCTGTGCCGTCCGCCTTCAGCTCCAGGGTGATGATCCCCTGGGTCAGCCCTTCCTCGGCAAAGCCCGGATAATCGGCTACGTCCAGCGACCATCTTCCGACAAACGGCGCGTTGTCTCGGACTGGAGACTCCTCCGCCAGGGCGGAAACGGACAGGGCGAGCACAAAGAGCACAGCCAGGAACAAGGACAAGATACGATTTTTCATGGGATACCTCCTGTAATGTATTGTATGTTAAAGCGCATAGCGCCTTAGCATCTTACGTCTCCTCATCGAAAATCAGAGAGAACATGAGCGTGAAGAGCGCGTCCTGCGTGCGCTCGTAGGCCGAATCGTGCAGCTCGTCCCGGGACTGTGCCGCAAGCGCCATGGTTTTCAGAAGATTCGCAATCACGCCGTAATCCGGATCGGGCCTCACATGCTCGATCTTCGCAAAGATCGTCGAGAGCAGCGCCGTCTCGTGGGCAAGGTCCGGCGTAACGGCCTCGGGAACCTTTTCCCGGATGCCCACGATATCCTCAGGGGTAAGGTACTGGTAGGCGCTCTCCTCGCTGAAGATGATCATGCGGAACATCTCCTTGGCTTCCCCTACCGTCATCTGTTCCCTTCCAGAGAGGATATGCTCCAGTACTTCCCGGAAGCGGCTCCGGACATCCTCTATAACCTCGCACACATACTTTTCCTTCGACGGGAAGAAATGATAGAAGGTGCTCTTCCCGATCCCCGCCGCCTCGGTGATCTTCTCCACCGACATGTGCTTCATTCCGTATTCCCGAAGCAGAGGAATCCCTGCCTTCAGCATCTTCCTGCGCAGCTCCTCCCGCTGTGCATCCCCAAAAACCCTGACCGGCACCGGCTTCCCCTCCCTTGTGACCGTTTTGTCATTTTGTTCCCATACCTATCGTAGCACGTCCTTTTTGGGGCTGTCAAGTACTTAGTTAGAGATCACTAATTTTTAGGTTGACTTCCCGCGTCTTTCATGATAACTTTATACCTGTTAGCTAACAGATGATGCCAAAGGATGGATGCTATGCCCAGAGACAAGACAGCCAGTCATGTCCGGATCCTGGCTGCCGCCAGGGACGAATTTCTGGCCCACGGATTCGAAAAAGCCTCCATGCGGCGCATCGGGGAAAGGTGCGGCATGACCGCTGCCGGCATCTACCGGCACTGCACAGACAAGGCCGATCTCTTTAATCAGGTGGCCGAGCCGGCCGTGAGGCGCCTGAAGGAGTGGCTGGATGCGCACGTGTCCCGGTATGTAAGCGCGGCCCAGTCGGGCACGATAGCATGGCAGGATTCCGAGATCGACATGATGCGCGAGGTCGTGTATCCGCACATGGAGGAATACCGTCTGCTGCTCACCTGTGCCCAGGGAACGCGGTATGCGCATTTTCTCCACGATCTCACCCAGACCGCCCAGTGTCAGCTCACGGAATACTTTTCTCTCCTGTCTTCCCGGGGCCATCCGGTGCGCGAAATCTCGCCGCAGGAGATGCATCTTCTCATGAGTGCCTACACCACTGCCCTCTTTGAGCCCGTGGTCCACGGCTATTCCCCTGAGGAGGCACTCCGTTGCCTTGACACGGTGGAAACGTTTTTCCTGCCCGGATGGAAAGCCCTATTGGGCTTCTGAAACTGCCTATTCCCATTTGCGGGGATAGGCAATTCGTCTGTTTGTGGGTTAGTTATTTCTAACCATTCATCGTTAGCTAACCAACTTCATTGGAGGTTCACCTGTATGAAAAAAGAGAACACGGAAAAGAAAAAGAGCGACCTAAGCCAGCTCCTTGGCTATGCGGGCTCCTACCGCCGCCTCACCTTTCTTGGCCTCGCCCTGTCCGCCGTGGCCATGATCCTCGGCATGCTGCCCTATATCTGCATCTGGCTGGTAGCACGCGACCTCATCTCAGTCGCGCCCCACTGGACACAGGCACCGAACGTGGCACGCTACGGTGTGCTCGCCTGCGTCTTCTCGCTCCTGGGCATCGTTGTCTACTTTCTCGCCCTCATGTGTACCCACCTGGCTGCCTTTCGCACCGCCTCCAACATCCGCAAGGCAGGGATGGCGCACCTGATGCAGACCCCGCTGGGCTTTTTTGACAGCCACGCCTCGGGCCTTGTGCGCAACCGTCTGGACGGGGCAGCCGCAGAGACCGAAACCCTGCTGGCCCACAATCTCGCAGACATTGTCGGCACAGTGGCCATGTTCCTTTCCATGCTTGTCCTCATGTTCTGGTTTGACGCGCGCATGGGGGCTGCCTGCCTTCTTGCGGCCGTGGTCTCGGTCATCTCCCTCTTCTCCATGATGGGCGGCAAGAACGCCACCCTCATGGCGGAGTACCAGGCGGCACAGGATGTCATGAGTAAGGCCGGCACAGAGTATGTGCGCGGCATTCCGGTCGTGAAGGTGTTCCAGCAGACCGTGTACTCCTTCCGTGCCTTCAAGCAGGCCATTGAGGACTACAGCCAGAAGGCCGAATACTACCAGGGCCACGTGTGCCGTATTCCGCAGGCCGTCAACCTGACCGCGACCGAGGGTGCCTTCATCTTCCTCGTACCCGCAGCACTGCTTCTTGCCCCCTCCGCCCTGAAAAATGGAGACTTCCCGCGCTTTGTCACCAACTTTGCCTTCTACGCCGTCTTCTCGGCCATCATCTCCACCGCCCTTGCACGCATCATGTTTGCCGCCAACGGCATGATGCAGGCCGGGACAGCCCTTGGGCGGATCAATCAGGTGATGAACGCTCCTGTGCTTCCCGTAAGCGAGCACCCCAAAGCTCCCAGAGACAACTCGGTTGAATTTGCCGACGTCTCCTTCACCTATGAGGGCGCCTCTGTCCCTGCGCTCTCCCATGTCTCCTTCAGCGTGAAGCCCGGTCAGACCGTCGCGCTCGTCGGCCCCTCCGGCGGCGGCAAGACCACAGCCGCCAGCCTGATTCCCCGCTTCTGGGATGTGACGGAGGGGACGGTCAGGGTAGGGAAGGTGGACGTCCGGGAGATGGATCCCCACGCTCTCCTCTCCCAGGTCGCCTTCGTTTTCCAGAACACGCATCTGTTCAAGGCAAGCATTCTGGACAACGTCCGTGCTGCCCGACCCGACGCCAGCCGCGAAGAGGCGGAAAGGGCCCTTCAGCTCGCCCAGTGCGGGGATATTATCCAGAAGCTTCCGGGCGGCATAGACACAGTCATCAGGACAGAGGGCACCTATCTTTCCGGCGGTGAGCAGCAGCGTATTGCCCTGGCCCGGGCCATTCTCAAGGATGCGCCCATCGTAGTCCTTGACGAGGCAACCGCCTTTGCCGATCCGGAGAACGAGTCCCTGATCCAGAAAGCCTTCGCTACCCTGGCCAAGGGACGCACCGTGATCATGATCGCCCACCGTCTGTCCACCGTGGTCAATGCCGATGAGATCATCGTCCTGGATGAAGGCCGCGTTGCGGAAAAGGGCACCCATGATGCCCTCGTCCAGAAGGGTGGACTCTATGCCCGGATGTGGAAGGATTACAACCAGGCCGTGCAGTGGAAGATCTCAGCGACTGATGCGCAAAAGGAGGACAGGTAACATGTTTGGAAAGGCTTTTCAGCGGAGGTATGCCCTGACCGATCAAGGCGTGAGGAACGTGAAGAAGGGAGCGCTCTGGACAGTCATTGTCAATCTCACCGTCATGGCCGGTATGAGCATTCCCTATCTCATGATCTCCCGCTATATGAACACCCTCACCCAGGGCACGCCGCTCCCCGGCGTGCTGCTCTTCCTGCTCCTCCTTTTCACCTTCATCGTCCTCTCCCTCCTGACCCACATTCAGCAGTACACAGCTACCTACGGCCTGGTCTACAATGAGGTGAAGGATACGCGCCTGAGCCTTGCCGAGCGGCTGCGCAGGCTGCCTCTTGGCTATTTCGGCAAGCGGGATCTTGCCGATCTCACCGAAACCCTCATGGGGGATGTCAATCGGTTGGAGCATGTGTGGTCTCATTGTTTGGGCTATCTCTACGGCTCCTACGTCTCCACCGTCCTCATCGCCATAGCCCTGTTTGCCTATGACTATCGCCTTGCCATCGCCGTGCTCTGGGGTGTTCCCGTGGCCTTCCTTCTCCTCTTCGGGAGCAGAAAGGCGTCCCATCTGAACGCGCAGAGAAACAAATCGGCCTCCCTCAAGGTGTCCGACGGGATCCAGGAGACGCTGGAGAACATCCGCGAGATCCGCGCAACCAATCAGGAGGACCGTTTTCTTGCACGTCTCAACGACGCCATTGACCGCCAGGAGAAGACCAGCATCCACGGCGAACTGGTCACCGGCCTTTTCGTCAACGGAGCCAGTGTGATCATGCGCCTGGGTGTGGCCACAACCATCCTCACCGGCACTGCCCTCATCCTCTCCGGGCAGATCGACTTCATGCTGCTGTTCCTGTTCCTGCTGGTGATCACCCGGGTCTATGCCCCGTTTGATCAGGCGCTGGCTCTGATTGCGGAGATGTTCATGTCCCAGATTTCCGCCGGCCGTCTGATGGAAATCCAGGATACCCGCCCCGCCGAAGGCACAGACGACTTTGCACCCAAGGGACACGACATTACCTTCCGGAACGTATCCTTCTCCTACGACGACAAGCAGGTGCTCCATGGCGTCAGCTTCACGGCAAAGGAAGGAGAGGTCACCGCACTCGTCGGTCCCTCCGGGTCCGGCAAGAGCACCTGTGCCCGCCTCGCGGCCCGGCTCTGGGATATTGACGAAGGCACCATCTCCGTGGGTGGCGTGGATATCTCCACCGTCGATCCGGAAGTACTGCTGCGGGACTACGCCGTGGTCTTTCAGGAAGTTATGCTCTTTGATGATACGGTGATGGAGAACATCCGCCTGGGCAGGAGAGGCGCAACCGATGAGGAGGTGCTCGCCGCAGCCCGGGCCGCCAACTGTGATGAGTTCGTAGAGAAGCTCCCACAGGGGTATATGACAGCGATCGGAGAAAACGGTGCCAAGCTTTCCGGCGGTGAGCGTCAGCGCATCTCCATCGCCCGTGCCCTCCTCAAGGATGCCCCGATCGTCCTTCTCGATGAAGCCACCGCTTCCCTGGACGTGGAAAACGAAACCCGCGTACAGAGCGCGCTCTCCCGTCTGCTTCAGGGGAAAACCGTGCTCGTCATCGCACATCGGATGCGCACCGTGCTCTCCGCGGATCATATCGTCGTACTCTCGGAAGGGAGCGTTGCTGAGGAAGGAACACCGGATGAACTCCTCAAGAAGGAAAACGGTATCTTCCGCCGTATGGCTGCCCTCCAGGCAGACAGTGCTTCCTGGCGCATCTAACTGTAGTTTCGGCTTTGTGCATCCCACGGTTCCCACGAAATATGGATGGTTTTAGCGCAAACCGGTATGATGCATGATCTCTTCTGCTTTTTCCGGTAGTCTGGGATCTTCGTTCAGTGCCCAAAGCAGAATGTGTGTGTCCAGAAGCAGATTCATAGCGTGCCTCCGAACATCTCTGCAATCTCATCATTGTACTTATCCAGATCCTCCGGCGATTTGAGCTTTCCTTTTGCAATCCCGATACGCTTCGAGACAGGCACATCATTGTACGGTACCATTTTCACTATCGGTTTGCCATACCTTGTGATGATAATGCGTTCTTCCTGCCCTGTCTCCACCATCCTTACCAGGTTTGAAAGATTCGTTTTCGCTTCCCGAATATTGACCTGCATCTCAATCCCTCCTCGGATAACAATATCAATAAGCAGCCCACCCTGCTCCCGCTATATCCTTCACCGCTGTCGGTGTGGTTAACGGTCGCAAGGTGGGCTGTACATTATCCTGCCAGCGTCCTTCTTCGTATGGGTGTTACTTCCGTTTTTGCATCAAGCCATATCCGGCAAAAAACAGTCAAGGAACGTGATCTTACCATCTTCATAAGCGACGTTGCAGCTTGCGCTGTAAGGAAACTTTGCGTCCGGAGAGTCATCCAAAATCAAAGTTCCTCCAGTCCATGGGGTATCTGGCTCAATGCACACGCCGACAAAGCAGGAGGCATGATCTCCCTCATCTCCATACGCAGAGCAAGAAGTGTCCTGGTACTTCTTCACAAATTCATACCCCAGTCTATCGATACAAGCCCTGATTCCAACCTTTTTCGCTTCTTCAAACGTCAACACACCTCTCACCCCTTTCACAAACCGATATCTTCAAACGGATTTTGCGTGAAGCCCTTCATCTTTTCGGTTCGACCGGAAACCACGATGCTTCTCTTCTGTCCGATCTTTCGCAATGCCACTGTCTCCAGGTGAAGGCGTTGAATCATCCTCACCCAGATGTGAATGCCCAGGGATTTGCACTTTCACGAATCGATTCAAGCGAAATCTGTGTGGAGCGTGACGACAGAAGTGCTATGGTTTCCTCACTATCTGCCATTCATCCACGCTTCTTTGATGCTTGTGTTCGATAGGTACCCTGCCCATCTTACAAGTCTTTTCTATTGCGGTGGCTTCAAACTGCCAGAGGGTAGACGGCTTCACTTTTTCATGGGGAAGTGTCAGAGAATGATCCCTCTTCAACCTCCCACCCGTTCATCAAGCGGGTTTCAGAGTCAAAGTTCACGCCAATCTTAAACAGCTTTCTCCTATCAGCACGATATAGATCTGCGTAATGCATGTCTTCGATTTGCTTCAATGCCGCTTTTGCGCTGTCGTCCCGCTTGAACTCGAAGAGATAGACATACTCCTTTGTCTCGACTACACCGTCGATTCTGCCCATGCTCGTATGCTGCTCACAGTGGACGTACTGATTCAGCAGCGTCATGGTGATATAAATGACCGACTGAAAGTTGTACTCAAATGGAACATCCTTTGTCGGATAGGGAATTCCAGCAAAGAGCGCCTGGAACACATTTCGAATATCTTCTGTTGCCCCATTTTCCATATATTCTGTCAGCGTAAGAATATCTTTCCCTGATCCGGCGCCAACACCCTCCACATACTCCGGCAGCAAGCTCTCGAGGAATCCATATTTGACCTCCTCATTGGGAAACGTCAAGGTATAGGACGCCTTCTCTTTATCAAACCCTGCAAGAGTCAAGTAACCGGTTTGATATAGCAAGGGCACCGGGTCAGGATGATCTTTTCGATAATCTGTAAGCATACGCTTGTTAGCATATAGCGTACCATCCGTAAATCTCCGTGGGTCAAATCGAATCTCTTTCAGACGCTTCACTAGAAATGAAGGCGTTCCTGTTGCAAACCAGTATGCACCGAACTCTTTGTCTGCCAAAGCAGTCAGCAGGCTGTACGGGTTATATACGCCTTCCCCTTTTTCATGGAAGAGGTAGCCGTCATACGTTTGCTTCAGTTTTTGCAAGCATTCTTGGATGGTGAGCTCCTGTTCCTGGGCAAGTGCCTCTATTTCCGGCTTGAAGGTATTTTTCATCTCCTCTTCTGTAATCCCACACAGCTGCGCATAATCCTTTACCATGGAAATATCCCGCAGCTGATTCAGATCGCTGAAGATGCTGCTCCCGCTGAATCTCGTCACGCCAGTTATGAAGATAAACTGAATATGAGCATCTTCACTTTTCAAGTTGCTGAAGAATCCTTTATATACCGCCTTGTTATGTTCGGCGAGTTCCTCGCTTGCCATGGTCTCAAGTAGCGGCTTATCATACTCGTCAATCAGGACAACACAGCGTCTCCCGCATTTCTCATGCGCTGTTCTGAGGAGCATCTGAAATCGCTCTTCTATCGGCTTATCCCGATATTCATCTCCATAGATCCTTTCCCATTCACTCAGGTGGGATAAAAGAATCTCCTCTAACGCGGAACCCGATTGATAGTTCTTCTTGTTGAAATCAAAGTAAAACACTGGGTAGGGTTGCCACGCATCGGAATGATTCTTCTCCAACGTCTCGATTTTAAGACCCGTGAAGAGTTCTTTCTTTCCCTCCCAGTATGCCCTCAATGTAGAGAGCAGAAGGCTCTTCCCAAAGCGACGGGGACGGCTGAGAAAATACGGTTTGCCAGTATGAACCAAGCGATAGATATACTCCGTCTTATCCACAAGCAGATAGTGCTCACTTACAATCTGCTCAAAGCTCTGCATCCCAACCGGTAATTTTCTTTCTTCAAGTGCCATCCTTCCGACCTCTTTCCAAGAAGCTTTCCGACAGGTAAGCACAATACGCCTTTCTTAAGGCTTATTATGAGCCGTCAGCCTTGAAATATCAAGGTTTTCTTGCTTCCGTTCCGTAAAGAAAGCGCAAACAAGCCTGTGTGAACACACTTTGCCTCGGAATTTTGCATATAGCAACAAGACGAGCTGGCAAGGTATATCTTACCCCACCAGCTCGTCTTCCATACCCTCGTCAGGCCATCGGCCTTCAGCTCCGCTTGAATCGCATCCCCAACCCACACATTTTCAGCCAGCACCTGCATCAGCGAAGCATTCTGTCCACTCCCTTCAGAAGTCACGCCCCATCCGCCAGGGGCTTTGGCATCTCCTTGATTTCCGTATTCTATCGTTCCAACATGATGAATACGGGCTTTTCTGCTGCGTTAGAAACTGAGCGTCATACCGTCATAGGCAACCGTCAAACCATAGGGCGCCACCATGTCTACATATTGATCATGGGGAGGACACCAATGCGGTGACATATGCGTGAGGACAAAGGGAGTTTCCTCTTCTATACAGTGATGCTCAAGGAGAAGCTGACGATAGATGCGATTGTTTTGCAGACACATATGTCCGCCATACTGTTCATTGAGACCGGTTGTACCCTCCATCACGATGGCATCGTATCGAAAAGAGAGGAGAAGGGACTGCATATCCGGATCATAAGTGCCGGTATCCAGGGCATACAGCAGGGTTTTTTCATCCCGCGAAATGACATAGCTGTGAGAAAATCCTCGCTCATGGTGATTTCCGCATATGGGCGTCACACGATACGGCCCTGCCATAAACATCTCACCCTCCTTGATCAGCTGAAAATGGGCATGCGGGGAGGGGGACTGGTCAATATAGGGAGCCACGGTCTTTTCCACATATCGGTTGCCGCATACTGTGAGCTCGGGAAGCGGAGTAAACCGTGGTCCGCCCTTGTCAAGGCTGTCCTCATAGGGAAGGGACACATAGTCCTCATTGACCTCGCGCCAGTGCAGATGCATCGGGTAGAAATGGTCCTCATGATTATGGGTGACAAGCAAGTGGGTGATCCCTGTCAGGTCCACGCCGAAACGGGCAGCGGCATCAAAGGCCATGGGTCCCATGTCGAGCATGAGCGTATCGTCCACAACAGCACAGCTGTTAGCGCGTATATTGCGGCCGCGATGTAATCTGGCATAGGCACAGTGTGGGCAGTTGCACCAGAGTCCGGGATAACTCTCCCCGGCACCGGTACCAAGAAAGGTGATCTTCATTATATTTCCTCCGTACACTCGTCATGGGAAGAGGACAAGGCGAGATAGTTTCTGGGACTGGCACCATAGATGCGCGCAAAGGCCTTGGAAAAGCTTTCTACGCTGCCGTAGCCTAGACGTTCGGCAAGATCGCCGACACGGTACCCGTCCAGGAGACGGGATCTGGCCCAGTCCATTTGCATGGACAGCAGATACTGGGAGAAGGCCTGGCCGGTCTGCTGTTTGAACATGCGGGAAAAGTAGCTGTAGTTCATGTGCAGGGCATCGCAGATCTCCTCCATGCTCACGGGCATGCCCAGATGCTTGGAAACATAGTCCATCGCAAAGGCAGCTGCGATATCCGTTCTGCCCTCGCCCACCCAGGGCTCGCAGAAAACAACGATACGCGGCATGCCCGAAAGCTCGCTCATGCGCAGTGCAAGCTCGGCCTGACTTTGAAGGACTTTCAGGTCATTTCCCGGAAGGGAGAGTCCCGCATGTACATGAGTAAGGCTGTTGGCAAACCGCACGATCTCCTCCATGGTGCCGCCCAGCAGCATCCATCTTTCTTCCTTGTGGAGGACATGCCAGTGCAGATAGGCTGGCCAGGGATCCACAGGTCCATCAAAGCGAAGAAGGACCGGGCTGGAAGGTGGCGGCTCACCGTACATTCCCTCAAGGGCCGACGGAAGATAGGGTTTCCCGGACGCGAGTGCCGAGGAGAGTGTGCGGGCAAGCTGGATCTGCTGGGAGGAGCGCAGGGAAGCGAGGCGCTGACAGGCACGCTTGAGCGCGCTTTCCAGATCCTGCACGGTATAAGGCTTGACCAGATAGTCCTCCACCCCAAGACGGAGGGCGGTTTGGGCATAGTCAAACTGTCCGTAAGCCGAGATGATAATGCTGGCAAAGAGATGGTGCTCCTTTTGAAGAAGCGAGAGAAGGGTCAGCCCGTCCATATCCTGCATGCGAATATCCGCAATCACGATATCAGGCAGATGGGAACGGAAAAGACGGAGGGCATCCTGGCTACTCGACGCACAGAGGATACGGTCCGAAGGCGGAAGAAAACGCATGAGGCGTCTCTTCGTCCCCTCCAGAATGGCGGTTTCATCATCAATGACAAGAATCGTCAAGGCTGTCTGCCACCTCCGTTCGATAGGGTTTGTGTCAGCGGAATGGTCAGGGTGAACACCGTATCGGGCCCCTCCTCCGTGCACTCCGACTGGACCGAAATCGTAAAGCGATCACTGTAGGTCAGGTGAAGGCGCTTGATGAGGTTGGAAATGCCGTAGCCCATTCCCCTCCCTGCGTCCGGTGCACGGAAGGTTTCCCGAATCTGCTCCAGGCGCACGGCATCGATCAGCTTGCCATCGTTATGCACTGCAATCTCAAGGCTCTGCTCTGCGAGGGTGAGCGCAATGCGAATCTTCAGCGGCTGTCCCGGAACAAGTCCGTGCTGGAGAGCGTTCTCCACCAGCGGCTGAAGGATGAAGCGAGGAACAGTGCAGCCGGGCAAGATGGCATCCGGAAGGACAGTGAGATGAATGGACTGCTGTTTCATCTCAGCCATGAAGGCCGTATAGGCGCGAAGATGCTCGATCTCCTCCGAGAGATCCGCTGTGAGTGAACCGGTCAGGTTATAGCGCAGCACCTGCCCCAGGGTTGCAACCGCATCACTGGTATGATCGGGCATATTCTGGCGTTCCATCTCCATCTGGACCCAGAGGAGCGAATTGAACAGGAAATGCGGATTGAGCTGGTATTGCAGGGCGAGGGCCTGCATTTTCCGTTTGTCCTTCTCTGCCTGGATCTTTTCCCGGCTCTGCACCTCAATGCGCTCAAGCAGTCGGTTGATGGCACCGACTACCCTGCCCACCTCATCGTCATCCTCCTCGGGGAGCGCCACGTTTTCATCGCCGCGAATCCTGTCAGCGGTAAGCGCCAGGCGCTCCATGCGCAGCAGAAGCGATTGCAGCACGCGACGCGAGATGAGGAAAAGAAGCAAGACAGCGGCAATGAGCAGCAGCAGAATCAAGCCGTTGCGTCTCAGGTAAATGCCAAGCAGGGAGGACATGGAAAGACAGGCCACGAGAGAAAGCCGCATCCCTTTGATGTTCTGCTGTCTCCACAGGTAACCCTGGCGGATCAGGTAGGCGTGGCCTGCGAGATCCTCGGGAACGGGTACGGCTTCCGGAAGCGAAGTGGAAAGGATCTCCTCCCCGGAAAAAAGACGATAGGGCGTCTCTCCCATGCGGCGCGAAGCCGCGAAGACAAAGGGATCGGGACTGAGCGCGCAGATCACCGTACAGTCTACGCGCTGAGAGAGCGTATGTGGTCTGGACAGATAGAGGATGCGCTTACCGATGCCGCGAAAGTCAAAGGATGCAGCGACTTCATCCGGGAGCGCCTGTTCCAGCCCGTACCACCCTGTACTCTCTCCGCACTCAAGGAGGGCACGGTAGAAAGGCATATCCTGGTATCTTTCTTCACTGAGCAGTGTCGCCCAGTGCTCAGAATACGCAGCACCATGGTCGTTGTAGACCAGGATCATCTTTGCACCCAATGAGGAAAGATACCCTTCCACACGTGTTGCCTCATCATAAGCCTCGGCATTATAGGCGGTGACCCATTCCGCCTGGGAGCGGCTCTGAAGAAGATGGGAGAGATGCTCGGAGGTGATAAACATCTTGAGCACATTCTCTGTCTGTGTCCGAAAGAGCTGCATGTCCGTGTCGCAGGAAAGCATGTCGGAAGCCAGATCTGAGGCTGTCTCCTGGATGAAGGTGTTAAAGCTTGTGAGGAGGAAAGCCAGTAGGAGAGCACACAGCGGGAGAACGGCAAAGAGCAACATATGCCGGTTCATCTTCTGGACAAGCGAGCTGTGCTGCTTCATATGCGTCCCTCCTTTGGCTCAGTGTCATTATACCAAAAAGGCGCGGGAGAGAACGCTCCCTCCCGCGCCAGGGATTCGGGCTCAGTCGGCCAGGGTATAGGCCGTCCCATGGGCCGCATTGTACTT
>JAFUZB010000182.1 GCA_017476845.1 Clostridia bacterium | reverse complement strand
CATGCGAAGTGTAGAGCTGTCCATCGAAGTCTGGGGAAACACCTCGCTTCCTCACAGCCTTCTTCGGTCATGCAAAGTGAGTAGCGAGCCTTGGCTATTCCCTGTGTTTATGAGGGAATGAGGGATCTAATTGATACAATTCGCCCCTTCTGTCTCACATCCTGTCTCACATTTTGTGCACGCATTGCCCATGGGACAGACGCGCGATATAATCTCTTCTGTGCACCATGTTGCACAAACGGAAACACATAGGAGGAACCCACATGATCTACGATTACTCGCTCACCACTGGCAAAGGTGAAGAACTGAAGCTCTCTGAATACAAAGGCAAGGTCATCCTGGTTGTCAACACTGCGACCGGCTGTGGCTTCACGCCTCAGTATGAGCCCATCGAAAAACTGTACCGCGACTATCACGACAAGGGCCTGGAGATTATTGATGTGCCCTGCAATCAGTTTGGTGGCCAGGCCCCCGGAAGTGACGATGAGATCCACGAGTTCTGCACGCTGCATTACAACACCACCTTCCCGCAGATGAAGAAGGCGGATGTCAACGGCGAAAACGAGCTTCCTCTCTACACCTATCTCAAGTCCCAGAAGGGCTTTGAGGGCTTCCAGGAGCATCAGTTCAAAGCTCTCCTGGAGAAAATGTTCGCCCAGGCCGATCCTGATTGGGCCAGCAAGCCGGACATCAAGTGGAACTTCACCAAGTTTGTCGTCGACCGTGAAGGCAATGTCGTAGCACGCTTTGAGCCGACAGCCGATATGGCCGATGTAGAAAAGTGCATCACCTCTCTCCTGTAAACATGCGGGATGCCTGAAACGTGAAAAGAGCTGCCTCGGCAGCTCTTTTCACGTTTCAGTTGTATTCCACGGTCTCCTGGTATGCCTTATAGGTGCTGGTGCACAGCAGCTCACGTTTGACCTCCTGGCCGTTGACAAACCACACCTTGTCGGTCTCCACCACGTATCCCTTGCGGGCCTTCACGGTGGTCTTGCGCGTACCCGGTTTCAGGCTCTCGTTGCGCACCTCATTAACCCCGCTGGGGGTCTCCAGAGTCCTGACCACACGGCTCTGCAAATCAATGGTTGTGCCGTCTCCGAGGCTCATCCCGTAGAGCTCGACGGTGACCTTGCGGTTGGCATAGCTCGCCACGATATAAACCGGCCAGTCAGTTTGATTTCGGAACTTGAAGTCCAGACCCGGCCAGTTGACAGTGGCATCCATGCCCTTCTCCACATAGCTTGAGGGCCATGCATGCGGTGAGCGGTAGACGATCTCTAAGTCCGCGCGGGCCGCGGCATTGAAGAGGGTGGAGCTGGTCTGGCACACGCCTCCGCCCACTTCCTCAATGTTCTGTCCGCCCGAGATCGCAGTGGCCGGCTTATAGCCCTTAGCTGTCGTGCGCTCCCCTGTCGCCTGGTTAAAGGAGAAAGTCTCCCCGGGAGCGACCATCATCCCGTTGATCGCCTCGCACGAGAGGCGGATATTGGTGTTTCGGTTATTGTTGCTGGTGGTATTGGTGGAGTAGGACGAAATCTTCCGGAACCCGTTCATGAGCTCCGTCTTGGTCATGTCCGCAAGCACACTCTGCGGTTTGACGCGCACCGTGCCATACCAATCCCCACCGTCCAAGCAGGCCATGACTGCCTCAAAGAGCGCCTGCCCGTCGACATGTACGCCCGGCACATCATCCCCAAAGAGAAAAGTGCGCGAGGCAAGGTCAAAGGCAGCAACATAGGCATTCTCCGGCGCTTTCTCCATTGATGCGCAGATATTGTCAGTAAGCTTTCGTATATTCTCGCGGTCAAAGGACAGTGTCGTGACAAGGGCCACCGGATGCTCCCGAAGATCCTGGACATCCTTCATTCTCTTTTCCAGCGGTGTCCCCGTACCCTCCCAGTCCACCGTTCTTCCCAGCGCATAGGCCTTCATCAGCTGGGCTTCGGTATCGCGCGTCATGGGTACCTGGTCTGATCCTATCGTCCACTGCTTGCCCTCTATCTCAACGGTGATGGAAAACGTACTCCCCACGCCGGCAGGGACCTGGCTTAGGGCTTCCCTTGCCTCGCTCACCGTCATGCCGGACAGATCTAGTCCGTCGATGGATACTCCCAGATAGAAGGTATCTGTGTAGACGGTTTCCCGCATTTCCCGGTAGCTTGCCAGGCGTGCATCGTCCATCTCAATCACGCTCAGCCCCGTGAAAGCCAGGTTCGGCAGTGAATAGAACCGAATGCCCAGAAGCTGTGGGCCAAGCAAAACAAAAAGGCCAAGGAGAAGCGCAAGGCTCACGAGGGCAAGCAGGACCCACGGCCATCTGCGTCTGCGTGCCGTCTCCTCCTGCTCTTTGACCGCAGGGACAAGCACCGGACGGGACGCGCCGTACACAGGAACCGTGTCCTCACGTTGCTCCTGTGGTCTTACGCCGGTGCCATAGATCACCTGTCCGTTGTCCAGTTGGGCTTCCCGTCTGCGCTCCTGTCTTCCGCCTTTTCGAATCTCCCTGTCCATCGTTTTACTCTATCTCTCCTGATGTCATCAGAAAGGAAAGCACCTGCAGACTGTCGCTGAGGTGAGCATTCACAATCTTGACCGGCGTATCCGCCACCTTCAGATCCACAGGGGCAAAGTTCCAGATCGCCATAATGCCAAGGTCAACGACCTGCTTGGCAATCTCTCTGGCCGCGCTCGCAGGCACTGCAAGCACCGCAATATCGACGGTATTGTCGGCAACAAATCGGTCCAGCTCCTTCATATCCCGGATCGCCATATCCCCCACCGTGGATCCGACCCGCTCCGGGGACGTATCAAACATACCGATGGTGATAAAGCCTTCCTTCAGGAAGCCCGGGTAGCGCGCTACGGCAGAACCTATTGAGCCCGCCACGATAATGATCATCGTGTGGGTGTGGTCCAGCCCAAGTACATGCCCTATGCCTTCCTTGAGTCTGGTCACATCATAGCCATAACCCTGCCGGCCAAAGCCGCCCACCGAATTGAGATCCTGCCGCACAAGCGACGGCGTCTGTCCCATTCTCGCTCCCAGCTCCTGGGAGGAAACCTGGTTGATGCCCTCCTGCTCCAGTTCCCTCAGATGGCGGTAATACCCCGGAAGCCGACGTACTACCGCATCTGATATATGATCGGCCATCCTATCTTCCTCCTGATTTCCATTACGTTCTGTGATTTCTCACCTGCCCGCGCAAAAGATCGCCCTCGTGTACCGCAAAGGGCACCTCCAGTCCAATCTCCTCGCCGGCAATCCCGAAGGTATCCAATACCTCCCCGGTCTTTTTGCGAAGGAGCCTGCCTGCCGTAAAGGAGGAGACCCCCTCCCGGTGCATGAGCTCCAGTGTATCCCCGCACATGAAGCGGTTTTTCATGATAAAGCTTGCCCTCTCGCCTGCCGCACTGTCCGCGCAGGCTCTGGCAATGTATTCCCTGTCCTGATGGAATCCCTCTGCTCCGCCGGGCACCTCGGGCGCACCCAGAAGAAATCCGGTGTCGCTGTCGCGGTGCGAGGCACACTTGAGCTCCTGAAGGAAGTCGGGAAGCTTTTCCCGGAAGGCCGTCTCGCCTTGCGAGAAGAGCAGGTCAAGCGCCCGCCTGTAGGCCAGGGTCACCGTTGCGGTGTAATACTCGGTCTTCATCCTGCCTTCGATCTTCAGGCTTGAGATCCCGGCCTCACAAAGCTGTGGCAGATACGCCATCAGGTTCAGGTCCTTGGCAGAAAAGATATAGGTTCCGTTCAGATCCTCCGCGACCGGGAGATACTCGCCCGGGCGCTTCTGCTCCATGACGGCATACTGCCATCTGCAGGACTGCGCGCACTCGCCTTGATTCCCGCTGCGCCCGGTGAGCGCGCTGGAAAGCAGGCAGCGTCCTGACCAGGCCATGCAGGCCGCACCGTGCACAAAGGTCTCCAGCTCCATGTCCTCGGGGATCTGTTTTCTCATCTCCCGCATCCGCTCCAGGGAAACCTCCCTGGCGAGGATCACCCGCCGGCAGCCGAGAGCAGCATAGTGCTTCACCGCCGCCGAATTGCAGCAGCTGGCCTGCGTGGACACATGCAGCGGGAGCTCGGGCACTTCGCTTCGCAGCGTGCAGATCGCCCCCAGATCGGAGACAATCGCCGCATCCACGCCGCACTCCAGCGCGTCCCTCGCGCTTTGTACAAAGCCTGCCATCTGATCGTCAAAGGGAAAGATATTGAGCGTCACATAGAAGCGTGCACCGCTTGCATGAGCGCATGCAACGGCCTGGGCCAGCTCCTCCTTGGAAAAGTTCCCGGCAAAGGCCCTGAGCCCGTATTGCTTCATGCCGCCGTAGACGGCGTCTGCGCCGAAGTGCAGTGCCGTTTTGAGCTGTGTCATCCCGCCCGCGGGACAGAGAAGCTCCGGTTTGCGCATTACTGGATCCCCCGTGCTTCATCCCAGGCCTGCCACAGGGGCGCATAGACCGCTACCGCCTGCTCGTGCTCCTGGAGTGTTCTTGAAAAATAGAGTTCCCCGCTGTCCGGTTCCTTGGCACAGAAGTACAGATAGTTCTCCGCCACATAGGTTTCGTCCGGATACAGGGCCGCAACAATGGCCGCCTGAGAGGGGGCACAGATCGGTCCTACCGGAAGCCCGGACACCTGATAGGTGTTGTAGGCGCTGGATACGGCCAGATCACTCTGCCCAAGCGCCATCTTCGGAATGCCGGTCACATAGTGGACCGTGACATCGCTCTCCAGCTTCATGCCGGCCTTCAGACGATTGTGGAAGACAGCGGATACCCGGGCGAAATCCTTCTCCCCGGCTTCCTTCTCAATGAGGCTGGCCAGGGTCAGGATCTGATCCATGGTAAAGCCCATCTCCTCGGCGCGGTCCTGCTCATCGGCAGGGAAAGCGCGCTCGGTCTGGGAGAGCAGCTTGCGAATCAGGTCCTCCTCGGTGGCCGAGGTATAGACCTCGTAGGTATCGGCCGCAAGGTATCCTTCCAGCACGTACCGCCGCTGCGAGACATTCCCGGTGGCCAGCACGTCTGCAATATAGTAGTAGTCCCGGAAGTTCTCCCCTGTTCTGCACAGGGCAAGGAAGGTATCCGTGCTCTCCAAAACGCCCGTTTCCACCAGGCGCTGCGCGAAGTTTTCCACCGTCCAGCCCGGGATCATGGTGATATTCCGCACCAGCGGGTTGCCATCCCCGCGCGTGAGCTGATCGGCCAGCTCCTGGATATCCATCCCGCGCGTGAGCAGATAATTCCCAGCCTGGATCTTCTGGCCGAAGCCAGAGAAGTCACAGTAGTACTTGAAGACGGTCGCATTGCGCACCAGGCCGTCCGCCTCCAGATGATTGGCTACGCGGGTGAGGCTCTCCCCGGAGGATACGGTAAAGGGAACCTCCTCGGTGCTTCCCGCCTCCACCGGTGCGACATAGGTGCCGTAGAGGTGATTCCAGATGCCGGCACCCAGTCCAATCACCAGGATAAGACTGCCCAGGGCCACCAGCAGCGGACGCAGCAGATTCCACAGACCGCTGTACCAGTAGAGCCCGTATTCGCGCTCATCGCGCATGCTTTTGTAGGTATAATCGTGCTTTCGGTGCATATGTGCACCTCCCTGTCGGTCAGTTGCCGAGTCCGGGCACTTCGAAATCGATGTCTGCGGCCTGGGTGATGATCTTCATGATATCCGCCATGGCAATCTGCAGCTGCATTTCGGTGGTGAGATAATCCCTCACCTCGGGCTTGGACATGAGCAGTGAAGTGATGCCCGTAAGGCGCTGCATATCCTCGCTGTTGGCACTCTGGCCGCTCATCATGGCCATCTGCACGGTCACGGACAGTTTCTTGTATTCCTTGATGAGTGCTGCCTGCGTTTCGTCGGCCATGACGCTCTCTTTGAGCGCATGATACTTTTTGTATTCATCGCTCTCACGGATGGCACGGGCAAGGGCATGAGCCTGTGAGTATTCCATACAATCTCCTTTACGGGTATTCCCGTATAACAAACGATTGGATTGCGCCTCCGCTTCCCTTCTTGCAAAGGCATAGAAAAACCGGGAAGGGATGACCTTCCCAGTATAATGAATTGTCTCTTAGATGTCCAGAATGATAGGGAGAATCATCGGGTTGCGCTTGATGCGCTCAAAGATGTATCGATGGAGCTCATCCTTGATACAGTTCTTCAGATCCGGCCAGTTTTCTCCCGAGAGATCCGAGGCTTCGAGAATCTGGCGCACCACCTCGCGCGTGGAGTCGATAATGTCCTCGTTCTCCCGCACATAGATGAAGCCGCGGCTGATAATGTCCGGTCCGGACACCAGCTTGCACTCGTCCCGGTCAATGGCCATGACAACGATGATCAGGCCGTCCTCGGAGAGATGCTTGCGGTCGCGGAGAACCACATTCCCCACATCGCCCACGCCCAGGCCGTCCACCAAGATAGCGCCCGTGGGAATCTGTTCACCCAGCTCCAGGGTATCATGCGTCATCTCGATGACCTGGCCGATCTCGGGAATCACGATATTGCGCCTGTCCATACCCATGCGCTCGGCCAGCTCGGCGTGCTGCCAGAGCATGCGGTACTCACCGTGCACGGGGATAAAGTAGCGCGGCTTCACCAGAGCATGCATGAGCTTGAGTTCCTCCTGGCAGGCATGTCCGGAGACATGGACCTCAGCCATGGCGGAGTAGACCACCTGCGCCCCGCAGCGATAGAGCTGGTTGATGACGCGGGAGATGAATTTTTCATTGCCGGGAATCGGGGTAGCCGAGATGATGACCATATCCGTCGGCCGAATCTGGAGCTTGCGGTGCTCGGCAAACGCCATGCGCGTAAGACCCGCCATGGGTTCGCCCTGGCTTCCGGTCGTCATCACCAGGATCTCGGAGTCATCATAGTCATCGATGGAGTCCACATCAATGAGCCATTCGTCGGGGATATGCAATTCCCCGATCTCCATGGCCACACGGCTGACATTGACCATGCTGCGCCCGATAAAGCATACCCGCCTTCCATAGCGGATACCGTTGTCAATCACCATCTGCATGCGGTGAATGTTGGAGGCAAACATGGCGACAATCACGCGCCCCTTGGCCTCCCGGAACATGGCATCGAAGGTCTCACCGACCTTGAGCTCACTCATTGTAAAGCCGGCGCGCTCTACATTGGTGCTCTCGCACAGCAGTGCAAGCACACCCTGTTCACCGTAGGCAGCCAGCGTCTGGAGGTCCATGACCTCCCCGTCGATGGGCGTATAGTCCACCTTGAAGTCGCCCGAACAGATCACTGTGCCCTCAGGACAGGTAATCGCAATGGCACAGGCCCCTGCAATGGAGTGACTCACATGAATAAACTGACAGGTAAATTTGCCCAGCTGCACAACCTCTCTTGGCCGTACCGCCTGCATATGCACATTGTTGATACGATGTTCCTTCAACTTCACATCGACCAGGGCCAGTGTGAGCTTGGTTCCGTAGAGCGGTGCCTCCACCTGATGCAGCACATAGGGGATGGCACCGATGTGATCCTCATGGCCATGAGTGAGAAGAAAACCGCGGACATTCTTCTTCTTGGCCACCAGATAGATGACATCCGGGATAACCAGATCCACGCCAAGCATATCTTCCTTGGGGAAGATGCTTCCGCAGTCCACCACTACGATATCGTCCTCGTACTCGAAGACATACATGTTCTTACCGATTTCGTCCACGCCGCCCAGGGAAACGATCCGCAGCTTGCTGGGACCTTCATT
>JAFUZB010000012.1 GCA_017476845.1 Clostridia bacterium | reverse complement strand
CCCACAAGCGAGGTCACCAGGCCGAACTCGGCGTTCGAGTAGGCACCGGCATCTTCAATGTGCCAGGTTTTCTGCTTGCTTTTGTGGAAGGCAAAGGCTTCGGTTGCGACCGTGATCCCGTCTTTGCCGCCGAAGGCGGGAAGGGGCGTGTGCCAGTCCATCGTGATGCGCCCCTTCGCATAGAGGTGCAGATAGAGCTTCTTGGCCTGCCATACGGCATACTTGCCAAGCTTTTGCCGATAGCTCCCCGGGTCTGCGGCGGCTGTGAAGGCTTCGCGGGCACAGTCGGCCGTGGCCATATGGGCTGCGTGCCCGTACTCGCCTTCCAGATCGTGGCTGACAATGACTTCCGGCCGGTAGATGCGGATGGCCTTGGCCATACTGACGATCAGCCCGGCCTTGTCCCAGCGCCTGTACTGCCCGGCAAGCGTGCTCGCGTGAGTGTCGGCGAGCCCCAGCGTGTAGGGATAGCGTGTCACGCCGCAGTGCCAGAGGCTGTCCAATAGCTCCAGGCGCCTGACCGGCGTGGCCGGCACGACGGTGACCACCTGGACCTCATAGCCGAGGGCAGTGTAGGTGGGCAATAGCCCACCGAACCAGAGGACCTCGTCGTCCGGATGACAGTGGATCAGCATGAGATCGGCCTTTTCCCCGGTGTGCCAGGTGGCGCAGAAATCGGGCTGGGTGCCGGGGGCAAACACGTAGAGCTCGGCGATGAACATGCGCGACTTCGAGGTGTCGAAAAGCTTCACGCGCGTGGTGCCGTAGGGCAGGGGAACGTACTCGGTAAGATAGCTCCCGATGTCTTGAACCTTCTCCCATACGCCGCCCACAAAGGCTTCCACTGTGCCGGGAACGGGGCGCTCGGAGTACTGCAGGTACAGGGCACCCATCGTCTTGCCCCCGGCATCAATCTCCAGCGGGTTCCCGCGATAGACGGAGAGGAACGTCCGGTAGTCCCGGTCCAGCATGTTTTCCAGGTGCTTTATGTTCTTCCCGCTCTTGGTAAAGCGGCAGCTGTCCGTGATCTCCCGGGCCTCATCGGCAAGCGATGCGGGGAGAAGCGTCAGGACGGCCAGGAGGGCGAGGAGAGGGAAAAGCAGAGGGGTGAAGGTTCTTTTGCTGTGCACTGGCGTGCTCCTTTGCGGCGAAGATAAGAGTACCGGGTCTTGGGCTACCCTTCAATGCCCCGAACGAGGCGCAGACAATCGGCGAGGGCCGTATACCTTTTGGCGATGTGGTTATTGCTGACCATATCGGCGATCACGGACTCCCTGCCCACGAGGACGACCATGCGCTTGGCGCGGGTGAGGGCCGTGTAGAAGAGGTTTCGGGTAAGCAGCATCTTGGGGCCGCCGCAGACCGGGATGACGACCACGGGAAACTCGCTGCCCTGGCTTTTGTGGATGCTCATGGCATAGGCGAGATCCAGGTTGTCCAGATTGCCCATGGACTGGCTGTATTCGGCGATGCGCTCGTCCTCAAAGGTCACACTCAGGGTGCCTTCTTCCGTGTCCAGGTCGGTGATGATGCCAAGGTCTCCGTTAAATACACCGTCCCCCTCGCTGTCCCCGCCGGGGGTCACCTTGTACCAGGCGAGGGAGTAGTCGTTGCGTGTCTGCATGACCTTGTCTCCCAGACGGAAGACCGTCTCGCCCCACGTGAGACTGGGCTTGCTGGGACTGGGCGGGTTCAGGGCTTCCTGCAGCTTGGCGTTCAGGGCGATGACGCCGGCATCTCCCTTTTTCATGGGCGCGAGGACCTGGATCTGCTGCGCGCGCTCATCCTTCTCGCATCCGATGAAGCCCGGAAGCCGGGTTTCCACCAGCCCTACGATGGTGGAGGCTGTGCCGGTCGCGCTTTCCGAACGATTGAAGAAGAAGTCGGTGCCCTTTTCGTTGAGCAGCGGCATTTCTCCGTGATTGATGCGGTGGGCATTGACGACGATCCGGCTCTCCTCGCTCTGACGATAGATGTCCGTGAGCCTCACGGCGGGGAGGGCGGTGGATGCGAGAATGTCACCGAGCACATTGCCGGGACCGACACTGGGCAGTTGGTCGGCATCGCCGACAAGGATCAGGCGGGTGCCGGGCGAGATCGCGCGAAGGAGGGAGCGCATGAGCAGGATATCGACCATGGAGGTTTCGTCCACAATGATGCAGTCGGATTCCAGCGGTTTATCCTCATCGTGCGCAAATCCGTCTTCGCCGGTATATTCCAGGAGACGATGGATGGTTTTGGCATCCCGGCCGGTGGCGTCACTCATGCGCTTGGCCGCACGCCCGGTCGGCGCACAGAGCATCACGGAGCCCTCGTGAAGAAGGAGGCTGATGATGCAGCGGATGATGGTGGTTTTGCCGGTGCCGGGGCCGCCGGTAATGATGAATACGCCGAACTCCAAGGCGCAGAGAATGGCTTCCTTCTGCTTTTCTGAAAAGGTGATGCCGTGTCTTTGTTCAAAGGCGGCAATCCGGGTTTCTCCCTTGGCGCGGTCCCCGGGCGCGATGGCGCTGTAGAGGTCCAGGAGCCTGGTTGCGACCTCTTCCTCGGCTTGGAAGAAGAGCGGGAGATAGATGCGCTTGCCTTCCTTCGCATCCTCGCAGATGACGTCTTTCCTGAGCGTCAGCGTCGAAAGGGCGGTGGCGATGAGCTCCTCGGGCACGCGCAAGATGGCGATGGCGCGGTGCACCAGCTCATCCAGGGGGAGATAACAGTGGCCGCTCTGCAGGGCCTGCTCGCGCAAAATAAACAGGATGCCGGCTTCTATGCGCGCAGGATGATCTCGGGCGATGCCCATGGTCTGGGCGATGCGGTCGGCTGTCTGGAAGCCCACGCCCTCGATATCTGCGCAGAGCTGGTACGGATTTTCACGGATGACTTGCTCGGTCGCTTCCCCGTAGCGCCTGGCGATGCGTGTGGCAAGCGAGCTG
>JAFUZB010000181.1 GCA_017476845.1 Clostridia bacterium | reverse complement strand
GATTTTCTCGATACCGAGAAGTTTATGTCAGGAGAAACGCTTCGAGGTGGTTATGAGGATATGGATATCCTTCTGAGTAAACTTCTTGAATATATACAGCCCTGGCTAGATCATCCCACTACTGAGATAAATCAGAAGCGGTGTGCAATTTTAAATGATTGCCTGCGTGCAGGTGAGAACAGCCAGGGACTATACTTGCTTACAGTTCCAACGGGCGGCGGGAAGACCATCTCCTCTTTGGCATTCGCTCTGAAGCATGCAGTAAAAAATGATCTGAAACACATCATTTACGTGATTCCGTATACCAGCATCATTGAGCAGAACGCTGCTGTTTTCAAAAAAGTACTGGGGGATGAAAATGTGATCGAACATCATTCCGGCGTTGAATATGATACAGACGGTGATATGGAAAGGCCTGAGGTCATGCGGCAAATGCTTGCCACTGAAAACTGGGATGCACCGGTGATTGTCACCACAGCCGTTCAATTCTTTGAATCGCTATTCTCCAATAAGCCCTCCCGTTGCCGTAAGCTCCATAACATTGCCAACAGCGTCATCATATTTGATGAGGCACAGATGCTGCCACTGGCGTATCTCAAGCCATGTGTAGCTGCTATCGCAGAATTGACAACTCATTATCGGACAACGGCAGTATTATGTACTGCAACACAGCCCTCACTTGAGCATCTTTTCCGCGAATATGATAAAACTCTTGAAAGTAGGGAAATCTGCAATAATGTGAGTGAGCTCCAAATCTTCTTTCGTAGAGTCCATTTTGAACGAAAAGGAACCCTTGATTTCGAATCATTAGCGCAAAGCATCGAACAGAAAGAACAGGTTCTGTGTATAGTCAATACGAGGAAAAGCGCACAGGAGGTTTTTGCATTGTTACCCTCGGAGGGGAGTTATCATCTCTCCACGCGCATGACACCGGATCATCGAACCAGAGTGCTGGATGAAATACGATCAAGGCTGCGCGAGGGCACACCATGCCGTGTCGTATCTACCAGTTTGATTGAAGCGGGCGTTGATGTCGATTTTCCAGAAGTATGGCGAGAAATGGCCGGGCTGGATTCCATTTTACAGGCAGCCGGCCGCTGCAACCGTGAAGGACGCAGAGATGTAGCAGAAAGTGAAGTGGTGGTATTCTCGCTAAGTTGCGGTGTACCCAAAGGTATGCAACCCAATGCTGTTGCAGCTGAAATAGCAATGGAGGGCGTTGAAGACATTGATGAAAGTCCTGTCATAGAACGATATTTCAAACAATTGTACTGGCAAATGGGCGAACAGGCATTGGACACGAAGAATATGATTAAGCTTTGCGCTACGTTGAATATGAAGTCCATTGCAGAAGCCTTTCACCTGATTGAATCGGATACACGGATCATCTACATCCCTTCAGATGAAAATGCAGATGACATCGAACTGCTTAAATTGGGGATGATGAACCGTAACTTGTTGCGACGATTGGCTCGTAGTTCCGTGAGCGTCTATCCTTGGGACTGGAAAAAGCTCATAGATGCGGGAGTCATTATGCAGATAAATGAAAACATGGCTATATTAGCAGATACGAGCGCATATGATCCATATCGCGGAATACAGTTAGATGCTGAATCCGGTCAGGGATTATGGATTTAATGGCCGAATTTTATAAAATTTTGATATAATTTAAATGTTATATTGCAGCATTTTGACAAATATGCGATAATTGTGTCATTAAAAAGAAAGGGAGTGATGGTATTGTCTGTAAAAATGGAGGTATGGGGAAATTACGCTCTGTTTACACGTCCCGAAATGAAAGTAGAGCGTGTCTCATACGATATCCCAACGCCAAGTGCTGCCAGGGGAATGCTGGATGCGGTGTATTATCATCCAGGATTTATATGGAAGATCGACCGTATCTATATTTTGAATCCCATTCGTTTTACCAATCTTCGACGAAATGAGATGGATGCTAAAATCTTGGCTTCTGATTTGCGCTCGGCAGCGCAGGGAAGCGATAGGAAGTTGTATATTGCAGCATCGGAACATATCCAGCAACGCGCCGCTATGATGCTGAAGGATGTGCATTATGTCATTGAAGCGCACTTTGAGATGACGGATCGAGCTGCGCCTTCAGATAACCCCGGAAAATTTCAGGATATTATCAAACGGCGTTTGCGTAAGGGACAGGCTTTTGCCCAGCCTTACCTTGGATGCAGAGAGTGTACAGCCCACTTCGCACTTTGGGAGAATGGAGATATTCCTGCAATTCAAGAATCCCGTGATCTCGGATGGATGCTATATGATATGGACTACTCCCATCCGGATGACATTACACCCATGTTCTTCCGGGCCCAAATGGAGAATGGCGTCGTTGATGTATCGAATTGCGAGGTGGTCAGATGATCCTGCAAACGCTCAATCATTACTATGATCGTTTGGTTGAAGAGGGTACACTGGAAAGGCTGGGATGGCAGCCGGTAGCGGTATCATATGCCTTACAAATCAATGATGAGGGTCAAATAACACATGTACTCCCATTGATGCAGGAAGTCGAAAGAGGCAAGAAAAAAGTGTTGGTGCCTCAGAATATGAACATGCCGGCACGCGTAAAGCGAGCTTCCGGTATATCATCCAACTTTCTTTGTGATAATGCAACGTATGTTCTTGGACTTGATAATAAGGGAAAACCAGATCGAAGCATAAAGTGTTTTGAGGCTTGCCGTGATTTGCACATTGATTTATTGAAGACAGTGGACAGTGCTCCTGCACGTGCAATCTGTCGATTCTTTGAAAATTGGCAACCAAAGAATGCAGAAAACTGCGAGGCTCTTTCTTCATTTCTCGAAGACATTCTTTCAGGAAGCAATATCACATTTGCATATGAGCAAACCAATGTGAGAGATTGGCTAGAAGTTCAGCGCGCTTGGGACGATTATTATAATGCTAAAGGTGAAGGCCAACCTATGCGCTGCCTGGTGACAGGATAGCAAAGGATTACTACACGCATTCATCCGTGGATCAAAGGCATTGCCGGCGGACAACCAATGGGGACAACATTGGTGGGATTTAATGCTCCAGCCTATGAATCCTTTGGCCGTGATGGAGGTCAGGGCATGAATGCACCAGTAAGTGAAAAAGCAGCATTTGCTTACAGCGCTGCTTTAAACTACATGATTTCAACTCGTGGACATTCCCTGCGACTTAGCAATACAACCATTGTTTTCTGGGCGGAAAACGGGAATGACGGCTATGCTTCCTATTTTACCATGCTATTTGGAGGCAGTGCGACTATTGATGAAAGTGACATTTATGAAGGAATGAAAAATCTTGCTGCGGGGCGTACGATTTCTTGGCAGGAAGCTGAACTTGACCCGGATGAGCACTTTTATATTCTTGGACTTTCTCCGAGTTCAGCACGTCTCTCTGTTCGTTTTTTCCTGCACGATACTTTTGGAGCTTTTGTGAAAAACATGCAAGAACACCATGCAAGACTTGAAATTATACGCCCGTCATATGACACAAGGCCTTCGTTGAGCTTTCGACAACTGCTAGATGAGACAGTGAATCAGAAATCCAGAGACAAGGAGCCGTCGCCATTGCTTTCCGGTGCCTTAGTACGCTCTGTTCTGATGGGACTGCCTTATCCAGCTTTACTGCTGGATCAAACTGAGATGCGAATTCGTGCAGAACAGCGTATCACCCGAGGACGCGCTGCAATTGTCAAAGCTTTTTTGCTTAAGAATGCATCGCTATCGAGTAATTATAATCAATATAAGGAGGCGCTCACCGTGGAACTCAATGAGAACACAAATTATCAACCATATTTGTTAGGGAGGCTGTTTGCGGTTCTAGAAGGATTGCAGCAAGCTGCCAATCCGGGTATTAATGCGACAATACGAGACCGCTTTTTTAATTCAGCATGTGCTACTCCGGGGATTGTCTTCCCACAACTGATCAAATTGGCACAAGCACATTTAAAAAAGCTAGACGGAGGACTCTCTGTTTATTACAACAAGCAGTTGGGTGATATTCTTTCGAGGTTTGAGGAGGACTATCCAGCTCGTCTTAGTCTCTATGACCAGGGAATTTTTCAGTTAGGTTACTACCATCAAGTGCAAACAAGATATGCAAAAAAGGAGGAAAAATAAAATGTCTGAAGTAATTCGCAACCGCTATGATTTCGTAGTCCTGTTTGACGTAGAAAACGGCAATCCCAATGGCGATCCCGATGCAGGAAACATGCCACGCATTGATCCAGAGACAGGTCTTGGGCTGGTGACAGATGTATGTCTTAAACGTAAGATTCGTAACTTCGTAGAGATTGCGAAAGAGGATGAAGCTGGTTACCAGATCTATATTCAGGAGAAAGTGCCTCTTAATCGCATGGACAAAAAAGCAGTAGAGTATGTCAGTCTGGATGCTGATGATGAAAAGGCGCTCAAAAAAGCAAAAAAAGACGATCCGGAATTGGACATCAAGCTTCGTGATTTCATGTGCCGTAACTTTTTCGATGTACGTACCTTTGGTGCTGTAATGACTACTTTTGTAAAAGCGAATCTTAACTGTGGACAGGTACGGGGGCCTGTACAGATTGGATTTGCACGCAGTGTTGATCCTATCATGCCACAGGAAGTGACGATTACACGCATTGCGATTACTACTGAAGCAGACGCTGAAAACAAGGGTACAGAGATGGGAAGAAAATACATTGTTCCTTATGGTCTGTATCGTGTGGAAGGATTTGTATCTGCGAACCTGGCTCGGAAAGTAACCGGTTTCAATGAGGACGACCTTGCCTTGCTTTGGCAGGCTATTCTCAACATGTTCGAAAATGACCATTCTGCTGCGCGAGGCAAGATGTGTGTCCGGGAACTGATCGTGTTTAAGCATGACAGTGAATTGGGCAATGCACCCGCACATAAACTGTTTGAGACGGTGAAGGTACAGCGTGTGAATCCCAACACTGCTCCTCGCAGTTATTCTGATTACGCTGTAGAAGTGGATATGACAGCGGTTCCAGATGGCGTCACTTGCCAGCGTTTAGCATGAGTGTACAGGAACCGTTACTGCTTTCAGGAATCCAGCATTTTGCCTTTTGTCGACGCCAATGGGCACTGATTCATATTGAGCAGCAATGGTCGGAAAATGAACGTACAGTAGATGGAATGCTCTTTCATCGACGCGTTCATGATGATACTCAGTTTGAGTCCCGAGGCGATCTGTTGATCGCCAGGGGACTCAGAATTGCTTCACAACAATTGAATATTGTCGGCGTTTGTGATGCAGTTGAATTCCATCGAGATCCCAGTGGCATTAAACTGTATGGGCGTGATGGCAAATGGTCAGTATATCCTGTAGAATACAAGAAAGGCGCATCAAAAATCAACGATGCCGACCGATTGCAACTTTGCGCTCAAGCCATATGCTTGGAAGAAATGCTTTTATGCAACATACCAGAAGGAAGCTTATTTTATGGAGAATCCCGGCATCGTGAACAGGTTCATTTTACTGATGAGCTTCGCGGACAGGTATTAGAACTGCTTTCCGAAATGCGCCAAATGTTTGAGCGAGGATACACTCCGCAGGCAAAGCAGACCAAGAGCTGTAATGCATGTTCGCTCAAAGAAACGTGCCTCCCTCGTTTGAATAAACTGCCAAAGGTAAGTGCATACATTAATCAGCATGTGGGGGAGGAAACATCATGAGAAAACTGTTGAATACCCTTTTTGTCACATCAGAGGACAGCTATCTGTCGTTAGAGAACGAGAATGTTGTCGCAATGAATGGCGAAAAGAAAATGGGGCAGTTTCCTTTGTCCATCTTGGAAAGCATCGTGTGCTTTAGCTATAAGGGTGCATCTCCGGCATTAATGGGCGCTTGTGCAGAAAGAGGAATAATGCTCTGTTTCATGACTCCACGGGGACGTTTTCTTGCACGGACATGTGGGAAAGACCGCGGAAATGTGTTGCTTCGCAAACAGCAGTATCGGATTTCTGATAAACCTTCTGACAGCTGTTTGATTGCTCGAAATATGATTATTGGCAAGGTTTTTAATGCACGTTGGGTGCTGGAGCGCACTATTCGCGACCATTCATTGCGAGTCGATGCTGATTCTCTTCGAAATGTTTCACGGCAATTGGCACAGGTATTGCCATTGATAGAAACAACTGTCGATTTGGATACTCTACGTGGCCTTGAAGGCGAGGCATCCGCCAGATACTTTTCGGTATTCAATCATCTGATACTCAATCAAAAGGAAGATTTCTCCTTTGAAGGTAGAAACCGGCGTCCTCCGCGAGATGCAGTTAATGCAATGCTGTCCTTTGCGTATACTTTGCTTACTAACGATTGTGCTTCAGCATTGGAAAGCGTAGGATTGGATTCATATGTAGGGTTTATGCATCGGGATAAGCCAGGTCGTGCTTCACTTGCACTAGATTTGATGGAAGAATTACGCGCTCCATTGGCGGATCGCTTAGTGCTGACGCTGATTAATAATCGCATGATACAGAAAAAGCATTTCCAACAGCAGGTAGACGGTGCAGTAATTATGAATGAAGATGGACGCAAGTTGTTCCTGAATACATGGCAGGAACGCAAGCACGAAATGCTCACACATCCCTATTTACAAGAAAAGATTCAGTGGGGACTTGTTCCGTATGTACAAGCTCTTTTGCTCGCGCGATACCTACGTGGAGACCTTGATGGCTATCCAACTTTTTTTTGGAAGTGACAATATGCTTGTTTTGATTACTTATGATGTAAATACCACTGATGCAGATGGACGTAGGCGACTTCGAATGGTTGCAAAAAAATGCGTAGCTTACGGACAAAGAGTGCAAAATTCAGTCTTTGAATGTTTGGTAGATGCTGCTCAATACAGATTACTCCAGGCTGATCTTAAAGCAATCATTGATCCTGATAAAGACAGCCTGAGATTCTACTCTCTCGGCAACCAATACCAATCTAAAATTGAGCATTTTGGTGCAAAACAGACTTATGCACCAGAAGATACCCTAATTCTATAGGTGCGAAGGGGAAGCACTCAGAGTTTAACTGGAAGCTTCGCACCCCAAATCATACCCTTTTAGACACATATTTTTTGCGCGTGATACGCAAATGTATTGTAAACATCAATTGTTTATCTGTATTTTGGGCAGAATTGTAACTTATTTACAAACAAATATGTGCACTTCTGCTGTCTCGCTCCACACGGAGCGAGTGGATTGAAATGAATAACTTGACGAGGTAAACCATGAGCGTAAAGGTCTCGCTCCACACGGAGCGAGTGGATTGAAATATGGAGTGAGGATATTAAATAACTGATGGGAGCCGTCTCGCTCCACACGGAGCGAGTGGATTGAAATGATACTTGCAGGCAGATCCTCCGGGAGGATCCCGTCTCGCTCCACACGGAGCGAGTGGATTGAAATCACTGTGCATTGACAAGAAGACACATCGTTTGCGTCTCG
>JAFUZB010000180.1 GCA_017476845.1 Clostridia bacterium | reverse complement strand
TATGCTGTTCTCCAAAAGGCTCATCTCCCAGATTTTCCCCGGTGCCAGGGTGGCATTTTCCACCACGGGCTATCATGTGTTCCGTTCGATGCTCCTGGCTACCCGTGTAGGTCTGGAGGCGGAGGGGATGGGAAGCCGAACGAAATGGTACTACTATCCCAATGCGTACCTGCGGGAGATTCTGGGGCTTGTCTATGCGCATCAGTCGGTGCTCTGGTGTTTTCTCCTGGTCGTAGGCATATACCTCGGCTTTGGTTTGCTTGCGCAGATCGGATAGAAAAAAGGAGGCACACACGAAAGCATCGTGCGTGCCTCCCATACGCTCCTGATTTGACGGGGCATGGCGGTTATACGCTGAGGTATTTTTCCATGACGAGCGCCGAAATGACATACATGATGGCCGCATAGACAACAGCAACGGCACTCTCGATGTACAGGTTACCGACGGCAGATACGCCGCTGAAGGAAAACTGCCGCAGAATCCAGTTCATGAGCACGTTGAGCGCGATAAAGAAGAGGAAGGAAAGAACCCCGTTATACTTCTTTCCGTTGAGAAGGGCTGCGGAGACGATGTCTGCCAGGAAGGCGGTGGACACGGTTGCCATCCAGGAAGCAAGCATAGACAGGACAAGCGCCAGAACGGAGTGCACGTCAATGGTGATCTGTGTGTTGATGCTGCGCAGCATGTCGGAAAGGAAATCCCAAAGAAGGGAAATCGAACCCATGCGCTGGAAAAGCAGCGTGACATCCAGAAATCCCAGGAGGAAGAAGAAGGCACCGGCTAAGAGGAGGGAAAACCCGTTCTCCAGCATCTTGGCCCCCAGAATCTGAAAGCTGTTTCGCGGGGTCATGTAGAGCATGTAGCCCTGCTTGGTGTTCATATCCCTGTGCAGCGTCAGCACACTCTGAATCCCGATGAAGATGACTCCGCCGAAGGCGGTAAAGAAGAGGATCATTGTGGATATGACAGTGACGTTGTTATCCGGATCCTTGCCGAAAAGGTAGAGGCCGCAAAGGAAGGCAAGCTCGGCGCAGGCAGCGATGCCAAGGATCATGAGCTTGGCGGCAAAGGTCTTGCGGAATTCGTACTTGAGAAGGGCTTTCACTGTGCATCCACCTCCACATGTCCATAGATCTGGCGATAGCGGTCCGCCATGGAGATGCCGTCACGCTGGCGCATTTCCTCAAGGTCACGGAGCTCAATGAGCTTGCCCTTGTGCATGAAGATGGCAATATCGGCCACCGCCTCCATCTCCTCCACCAGATGACTGGAGAGGATCAGCATTTTCTCGGGCTCGGCGCGCCGCAGAATCGCTCGGCGGATCTCGTCGCGGGCGAGCAGGTCAATGCCGTTGAAGGGCTCGTCGAGAATGTAAATGTCCGCGTCCCGCGCGAGCGTGGCGGCAATCTTGAGTTTGGCTGCCATACCGGAGGACAGACTGCGCGTTTTCATCTCGGGGGAGAGCTCCATCTCGGTGAGGAGACCGTCAAAGACGGCGGGAGAGAAGTCATCAAAGAAGTCCGCGTAATATTTCCCGACATCCCGGATGGTCATCCAGCTGTAGAAGAAGGGCTCCGTGGACATGTAGGTGATATGCCTTCTGCTGTTTACGCCGATCACTTCGCCGCGGAAGGTGATTTCCCCCTCCGTGGGCTTCATAAGGCCGGATGCCATCTTCATCCAGGTGGTTTTGCCTGAGCCGTTGGGTCCGAGCATGGCATAGACGTGGCCGGGTTCGAGGGTCATGGTGACATGGTCGACTGCCGTAAAGTTGCCGAAACGGCGGGTGACCTGGTTACTTTTGAGCAAGAGAATCTGCCTCCTTTTCAATCATTTCCACAAGGACTTCCCTGGAAAGGGCAAGCGGTGCGATCTCGCCTAAGAAGCGCCGGACGGCGTTTCTTGCCATCTCCTGGCGGAGCAGGTCGATGCGCTCGCTGCTTTCCGTCACAAAGGTGCCGCGTCCGCGCTGGGTGTAGCAGACACCCTCGCTTTCCAGCTCCTGATAGATGCGCGCTGCGGTGTTGGGGTTGATGCCGTAGGCTACGGCCAGATCGCGGCCTCCGGGAAGCTTGCTTCCGGGCGGGCGTGTGCCGGTGACAATCTCCTGCTTAATACGGGTTGCCACCTGCAGCCAGATGGGAATCATGGGATCAAACTGCATGGGTTACCTCCACAGTGCACGAGTGCACTAGTGGAATAGTACACTATATCAAAAATCCTGTCAAGCCATTTTTCAGATCTTTTTCTGGCTTGGGCGCCGACAGAGCGAATGCAAGGAGGAGACAGCGTATGCCAAAAATGCATCTGGTGAAACCGGATATGCGCTATGATGCTTCGATTCAGGCCTTCAGGAAAGAATTCCTGGAGGCAGGGGACTCAATGGACGGAACGGCTCATCTGCGCCATTGGGACACGACGCAGGCGTGGCTTGCGCAACTGGACCCTCTGGAGGTGCAGTACCTCTTCGTCCGCGAGGAGGACGAGAAGGTCTGCGGGATGCTGCAGATTAGGACACACCTCAACGCCTATCTGGAAAGGTATGCCGGGCACATCGGCTACTGCGTGGCCCCGAGTGAGCGGAGACAGGGATATGCCCGGGAGATGCTCCGACTGTCCCTGGAAAAGTGCCCGGAACTCGGCATAACGGATGTACTCATCTGTTGCCTTCGGGAGAATGAAGCGAGTCGACGGACCATCCTTGCATGCGGCGGGACCTATGAGTCCCGGGTG
>JAFUZB010000179.1 GCA_017476845.1 Clostridia bacterium | reverse complement strand
TTGTTTCACCTGCATTTCCGTGAGGGCCTTATGAATCAATTGGCTAACGTAGTATTTCCCTACGTGTTCGGTTGGGTCAGGACAGCGGCCGCGTCGCTCTATGGCCTTTTCACCGACCCGAATACGGAGAGTGCCCTGAAATGGGTCGGGGAGCGATGGAAGCTGCTCTTGCTGGTGCTCCTTGCGATCGGTACAGTGGTTGACCTGACGGTGTACCTCTTCAGGTGGCGTCCCTTTGAGGTATGGGCCAGCTTTTTCAGGCGGCTCACCCGTTCGCGCAGACATACACATATCCAGAGGACTCTGGAGGACGATGTGCGGACGGTTGGCGCTGTGCCTGCCGATGATGCCTACGTTGTCCCTGCCAGTGCGGTGCGGCGGGACCCCAACAGCCTCACCTACCTTGATCCGCAGACAGACATTGAATATGAGGATATGACTGATGACTTCCGCGAGGACGTGTTTCTGGAAGAGTCGTATGCAGCGGAGGAGACGGAGTCAATGCCTGGGCAGGATGCCCGAAGGCGCAGGAGCCGCGGAAACGGCGCAAAACCCGGAAGGCTAAAGGCGTTTGCGCGCTTTGTGCTCGGAGAAACCGAGGAAGAGGAGATGCCGATTCGCCGGTATGCCGCGGCCCAGCCCGCCGTGGACAGCAGGGAAGCGTACAACGAACCGTATATTCCGCCTCAGTGGAAGCAGCCCGAGGAGCGGATCAAGCGAAACAAGCGGAGCCACAGGGGGTCATACGATGAGTGAAACGGGCATGCCAAGGCTTCCCGACGCCTTTCTTGCAAGGATGCAGGAACGTCTGGGGGAAGCGTTTCCGGCGTTTCTTGCCTCCTATGAGCTTCCCTCCGTGCGCGGGATCCGGCTCAATCCATGGAAGGTCCCTGAGACCCAGCAGCCCGAGGGGATGGGGGAGCGGATTCCTTGGGCAGAATATGGATATGAGCTCTCCTCGTCCTCCGGTGCAGGCTTAAGTGTACTCCATGAGGCGGGGGCCTGGTACCTTCAGGAGCCCAGTGCCATGCTGCCTGCTGCGGTATTGGATGCCAAGTGCGGCGAGACGGTACTGGATGCCTGCGCGGCCCCGGGGGGAAAGACGACCCAAATGGCCTTTGCCATGGAAGGGCAGGGCCTGCTGATCGCCAATGAATATGTGAGAAAAAGGGCACAGGTGCTTGCGGGCAATGTGGAGCGCATGGGCATCACCAATGCCATTGTGACGAGCGCAGATACTGCGCTTCTTGCCGCAAAGTGGCCGCATGTCTTCGATGCCGTCATGGTGGATGCGCCCTGCTCGGGGGAGGGCATGTTTCGGCGGCTCCCTGAATCAAGAGAGGAATGGTCCGAGGATGCGGTACGCGCATGCGCGCAGCGTCAGCGGGAAATCCTGAGTCATGCAGCACAGACGGTGCGGGGCGGGGGAAGACTTGTCTATGCCACCTGCACGCTCAATGTGCAGGAAAACGAGGAGAATGTCATCTGGTTTCTGACGGAGCATCCGGAGTTTATGCTGGAGCCCTTCTCACTCCCGGGGGTCGACGGATCGCTTGGGTATGTCACCTGCTTTCCGCATCTTGTCCGGGGCGAAGGCCAGTTTGTGGCAAAATTCCGCAGAACGGATGAGGAAGCGGGGGAGATGGCACCGATCCGAGAAAGGGCTGTCCCCAAAGAAACGAAGCAGTGTCTGCAGGCATTTTCTCAAGGGATGCCTGAGTGCGTGCACGCCCTGGGCGATACACTGTTTTCCCTCCGGCAGTGTCCGGATCTTACCGGGATCCAGGTACTGCGTGCGGGACTGCATCTGGGGCAGGTGCGCAAGGGAAACTTTTTCCCGGATCATGCGCTTGCCATGAGTGCAACGCCTCCCAAGCTGCCGCGACTTGCCCTCACGCATGCGCAGGCGACAGCCTATCTCATGGGAGAGACCATGGAAGCGGAGGGGATGACCGGCTATGTGCTGGCCTGTTACGACGGCCTTCCGCTGGGCATTGGGAAGTGCGCGCAGGGACGGATGAACAATCATTATCCCAAAGGGCTCAGACGTCAGGTCAGATGAGGTTAGTGCATGCCCTTTACGGGCGAGCAGAACAGGTGTTGACAGGATATTACGGGTGTGCTACCTTGCCTCCCGTGCATCCTTGGGATGCAGGAAGGAAATACTTTTCATGATTCAGATTGTGACCGACTCCATGTCGGATCTGACGCCGGAAGAGGCGGATGCACTGGGTGTCAAGCTCCTTCCGCTGACGGTAAGGTTTGGCGAAAAGGAGTATCGGGAAGGTTTTGATATCTCCCGTGAGGAGTTCTTTGTACGCCTCAGGCAAGCGACGGAGCTGCCCAAGACAAGCTGCATTCCGCCCAATGCCTATCTGGAAGCGTTCGAGGAGATCCTGCGCGATCCGGAGACAGAGATCATCTACATCGCCGGTTCCTCCAAGATCTCGGGAAGCTATCAGTCGGCTCTGACCGCGCGGGAGATGCTGGATGAGCCCGAGCGCGTCTTTCTCATCGACTCCCTGATTGCTATCTCCGGACAGGCCCTGCTTGTGCGCATGGCTGCCGAGAAAGCCAAAGTCTACAAAAGCGCTGAGGAGCTGAGCTCGTTCATCACCCTGCTTCGGGACCATCAGCGGTGCTTCGGGCAGGCGGAGGATCTCAAGTATCTCGTCATGGGCGGGCGGCTCTCCCCGCTGGTGGCCAAGGTCGGGACCGCGCTCTCCATTAAGCCGATGCTCAAGTTTGAGGGTGGGGAGATTCTGCAGGCTGGCCTGATCCGCGGGCGGGGCAAGGCACGCAGTTGGTATCTGGAAAAGCTGCAGCAGTATCCGCCGCGCCTCGATTGCCCTTTGGTGATTGCCGGGTGCGACTGCATCAGCGATGCGGAAAAGCTGGGAGAGTTCTTTCAATCCCAGAAGATAGAGCTTCCGCCGATCCTGTGCATGGGCGTAGGAGCCGTGATCGGCACCCATGTCGGCCCGGGACTGCTGGCCGTTTCGTGGATTGAGCGCGACTGAAATGCACACATGAAGACAAACAGACACCCTATGGCAGGGTGTCTGTTGCGTTTCGCGGGAAGATCAGGGAAGCGTGACCTTCAGCATGACCGGATTGTGATCGGTGGCGGCAAAATCCAGGGAGAGGGTTTGCACCTGCTCCACGGCAAGATCGGAGGATACGATGAAGCCGTCGATCATATAGTACTGGAAGTCCTCCGGATCGGCACCGGCATAGGGCCTGTCCAGCGAGCGGCAGGTGGGGGAGGAGGTATCCATCAGGAAGGAAAAGTCACTCCCGAAACTGTCCACATCGATCTGGCCCATCTGCCAGGTCCCTTCATAGTGCGGATACATGGAGGCGTCTACGCTGGAGAAGACCTGATTGAAGTCACCGCCTGCAATGACACTGTTCCCCTTGGCGACCTCCTCCTGCAATATGGAGGCGAGCATCTTCGTCTGCGCGATTTTCCCTTCTCCGTCATCGTAGGCTTCCAGATGCAGGTTGATGATCACCAGATCCCTGTCTTGGCCTTCGATCGGAATGCGCGTGAGGAGCAGGCAGCGCTTGAGGTTCGCCAGACGAACCGGCCAGGAGAAGGGGCAGGGCAGCTGAATGCGCTCCGCCTCGGACAGGCCGTATCGGGAGAAGGTCTCGATGCCGCAATCCACCTGCCCAAGCGGCGGGATGGGATAAGGGACAAAGAGCGTCTTGTAGTTGACGGCGTGGGAAGAGGTGTATTCCGGGAAAGCGGAGGCGAAGAAAGCACCCTCATCGATCATGTGCGACCTTGTGGAATGGGTGTCTACCTCTTGGAGAAAGAAGACATCGGGATCTAGGGAGCGGATGGCATCGCGCATTCCGGCGAGATTGGTCTCAACGCGCGCTTTGTCCGCGGTGATGACCCCTGTGCCGCCGTCCATGAAGAAATCCGCATTGTCGCCCAGAGCGCCATAGCCGGTATTCCAGGTGAGCACACTGAAACTGTCCCCGGGGGAAAGCGTGCGTGTGGCGTTGCCTGAAACGGTGAGCTGCTCGCGGTCCGCGGGCCGGTATTCTGTCAGGGTCAGGAAGCCCAGGAGAGCGGCCACCAGGAGCACCAGAATCAGGAGAATGATGAGAAGGACACGAAGAAAACGTTTCAATTACATCCCAACCTTTCGAAATACAAAAAAGCGGCAAAAACCGCTTTTTTGTTCGTGTTGAGCTTATGCCTCGACAGCAGCGTCGTGGGTCTTGGGCAGAGCACGCTGAACGTTTCCGCTACGCAGGCAACGGGTGCAAACATTCATCCGCTTGTTAGCCCCATTCACCACGACATGAACACTCTGCACATTGGGTGCCCATTTCGTATGGGTCTTGCGGTTGGAATGGCTGACCTGATTGCCGTTCAGCTGGCCTTTGCCACATACCTGACAAAACTTACCCATGATCATTCCCCTCCTCGTTGGAGTCAAGACACATCAAAGCGGACGTATCATAGCATAGCGGACGAAAAATTGCAACCGCAAAATGTGCTGTCTCAACGGATTTCTGATTCATACCAGGGCTTTTTTCTCCCATGCGCCGGAATGGAAACGGATCAGGAAGCAGACAATGCGTACGATCCAGTCGATCTGCATGGCCAGCCAGATACCGATGAGTCCCATGCCGTAGACGATGGAGAGAAGATAGCCGAAAAAGAGACGGAAGACTACCATGGAGACGCTGGAGATGACCATGGTGAAGCGTGCATCCCCTGCAGCACGAAGACTGTTGGGAAAGACGAAGGACAAAGGCCACAGGAAAATGCTGCCCAGACCATGGATGAGAATGACCTGTCTGGCCATGACTTCTGTCTCCGGACTCAGGTTGAAGGGCCGGACAATAAAGCGGTTCATGAGAAGCATGAGGATGTTCAGGATACTCATGAGCAGATACGACAGGCGCAGAAGACGCCATGTGTATTTCCTGGCTTCGTCCATGCGATGGGCACCGACGCACTGTCCGACCACGGTGATCATGCCCAGAGAAATGGCGGCGCCGGGCAGTACCTGGATGGTGGCCATGGTGTTGCCCACAGCGTTGGCTGCAATGCTCGCCGTGCCAAAACCCGCAATCATGCGAACCAGGATGAGCTTGCCCAGCTGAAACATACTGTTCTCCAGACCGTTGGGCAGTCCTACGGCAAGGACCTTCCTGATGAGGTCAGGGCGATGCTCATAGGTGAAGAGTTTCGGATAGGGGATGAGCGAATCCTGCGTGCGCAGGTAGCGGGTGATGAAAACACACGCGACGGCGCGGGAGAGCAGGGTGGCAAGTCCCGCACCGGCTGCGGCCATTCCGAGGCCGTAGATGGTGATCGCGTTGCCCACGATATTGACCAGGTTCATGACCAGGGAGGTGGAGAGTGTGCAGCGGGACTTGCCCATGGAGCGCAGAAGCGCTGCGGAAGCGTTATAGTGGGCCAGGAACGGGAAGGAGAGGGCGGTCATGAGAAAGTAGTCCATGGAGTGGCGCATCACTTCGGGGTCAATGGCGCCAAAGAGCAGCGACAGCAGGAAGCCGCGCAGCGCGACGCACAGGATCGTGAAGGTGACGGACACCAGGAGGACAACGTAGTACAGCTGCTTGGATGCACTGCGCGCATGATCGATATCCCGGCTTCCCAGGTACTGGGAGGTGATGACTGCGCCGCCGGTAGCCAGGGCAGCGAGAAACTGAATGAGCAGGACGTTGATGGAATCGACCAGCGACACACCGCTCACGGCAGTCTCTCCGCAGGAGGCGACCATGACGGTATCCATCATGCCCACAAGAACGACGAGCAGCTGCTCGGCCAGGAGCGGAACGAGCAGCTTGCGAAGATCTTCACGTGAAAACATACCAAGGACTCCTGTCAGGCAAACAAACCGGAAAGCGGGATATAGGCAATCGGGAGAAAGATCGCAGGAAGCATATTGCCGACGGGAATATGCTTGTCATAGATCATATTCAGGCCGATGGCGGCGATAAGGAGGCCGCCGACGGCGGACATTTCATTGATGACAAGGTCGGTGAGCACAGGGGAGAGCTGAATGGCCAGGAGCGCGATGAGCCCCTGGTAGACGAGCACGGCAAAGGCGGAGAGCCCCACCCCGATGCCCAGCGTCGAGGTGAAGACGATGGCGGTCAGTCCGTCGATAATCCCCTTGGCGATGAGTGTGGAATGGTCGTGCTGCAGTGCACTGGAAATGCTGCCCACAATGGCCATGGCACCGACACAGTAGACAAGGGTCGCCGTCACAAAGCCCTTGGCGATGGAGCCCTCCTCACCGGAGCCGGGGAGAAAGGAGAGCTTGCGCTCTGTCCACCGCCCGAAGCGGTCGAGCTGCTTTTCGATATTCAGCGCACTCCCCAGCAGCGTGCCAAGCGCCATGCAGACAATGACGGACAGGGTATCTGTCGTACCGATAGCACTTTTGAGGCCAATCAGTATGGTTGCCAGGCCCATGGCCGAGAGGAGACCGTTTTTGAGTCGTTCGGGAAGCCCGCGGCGGAGCACCAGACCTAAGGCTGTGCCTACCAGGATCAGGAAAGCGTTGATGAGCGTTCCAATCATAAAACCACCACCGGAAGTTATGGAAAAGACCCACCGTGGAAGGCGGGTCTTGTCTTCAAGATTACTGGATGTTGGCGGCTTCCTCGACGGGATAGACGCTGACAACCTTCTTGTCCTTGGCATGACGCTCGAAACGAACGGTGCCGCTGACCTTGGCGAAGAGCGTGTCATCCTTGCCGATGCCTACGTTCAGTCCGGGATGGAACTTGGTGCCGCGCTGGCGGACCAGGATATTGCCGGCCTGAGCAAACTGACCGTCGGCACGCTTCGGTCCCAGGCGCTTGGACTCGCTGTCGCGGCCGTTGCGGGTGGAACCCATACCTTTCTTATGAGCAAACTGCTGAAGATTAAGTCTGATCATGATATTTTCCTCCGTTTTACACGTTCACAATGGTAACTCTTAGGTTCTTGGGATATTCTTCTGCGATCGCCTGAAGTCCGATGTACAGACTCTGCATGAGAAGCTGTGCACCTTTTTGCTGCTCCTCGTTCAGGTGGGGCGGCAGGCGGAAGGACAGATGGCCTTCACTGTTGTTGTCGACCTGAGCAAGGATATGCAGTAGCGCTTCAAGACTGTTGACGCAGTTGACGCCGAGGATCGAAACCGCGCTGCAGACGATGTCAAAACCTTCCTCTGCGTACCCGGCATGTCCCTTCGCCCGGTAGGCGATGAGCCTTCCCGACGGATCCTGGGTCAGGGATGCATGTATCATTATGCGTTGATGGCGGTGATTTCTACCTTGGTATAGGGCTGACGATGACCGGTTACGCGATCATAGTTCTTCTTGCTCTTGTACTTGCCAATGATGATCTTCTCGCCCTTGACCTGAGCAACAATCTTGCCTTCCACTTTGGCATCCGCAAGAACGGGGTTGCCGACTCTGACTTCGTCGCCGCCGACCATCAGAACGTCGAAGGTTACGGTGGTGTCGGGATCCTTATTGATCTTGTCAACGTAGATCACATCACCCTGGGAAACACGATACTGTCTGCCACCTGCAGCAATGATTGCATACATGCGCGCAGCACCTCCTGATATATACTCGCCGGGCCTGAGGTAGGTGGACACCATTAAAAACCTCTCCCGAGCGGCTTACCGAATGATTCTAGCATGCGCGCATAGGCGTGTCAAGGGAAAATTCGCGTTTAAGCAAGCCAAATTCTTGGCCCTGTCAGACTT
>JAFUZB010000178.1 GCA_017476845.1 Clostridia bacterium | reverse complement strand
TTGCCATTCTGCGCCAGTGCAGTATCCGCTCGTGGGGACATGGTGGGACTGGCATTTCTCCCACTGCAATGTTCCGGTTTCTGTTTGAACAGGTTTTTTACCTCTGCTTTGATGAGTAAGTTGCCCGAGTATATCAGGCGTGCGTTGTTCTGTGCATCATGTGCTGATCCCCGCGACTTAGATGCCATCGCGTAGGTCTATCTTTGCCCCTCTCGACAGAGAAGTTATGACAATTGGACATAGTGACTTCCCTTGAAATATAAAGCATTAGAGCCGTTTTTTCGGTGGGAATTGTCAGTTATAAAGCATGCTACATATATACGTAATAATTTAGCATGCTTCATATTTTGAGTAAAGCATGTGCGGTCCCTAGACCGCACCTTCAATCTGTATATTCTCGTACACCCGGCTAAGAAGACTGCTCAGTTGTTTTCTTTCCGTTTCCGTAAATCCTTGGGTCAGCAGTTCTTCCATCTTTCTGGTCGGTTCAACCGTACTGGCCAACCGATCGCGGATCTCGCTTTCCAGATGCAGCAGTCGGGCTCGGTGATCCTCATCACTCACCGTCACCCTCACAAATCCTTTCTTCTCCAGCCTTCGAATCAATCCTGCAACAGTGGGATGTGATACGTTCAAGAACTCCTGTACATCTGAAAACATCGTATCCCTGCTACCGCGCGAATAGAGAAATGCCAGCACCGCTGATTGAGAATTGGTCAGATTATATGCGCTCAATTCCCGATTGATCTGCCGATTGATGGCATCGTAGATCAGCTTGATCAGAAAACCGATATCCTCGCGATCCGGCATTTGACTCACCGTCCTGTCAATATATTTAGCATGCTATATTTTAATAGCAGCTCTGTATTCTGTCCAGCAGGAAGAAAGAAAAACCTAGATTGCATTCATCTGCACTGCCAGATTCGTGCCCTCCGCTGTCCTTTTCATTCTCCGCCCGATTTTTTGCTCACAGAAACATCGCCATGTACAGCGGATAGTTGACGGTATTGCCCCGCCTTTCCACATTCCTGCCGGATAGTTTGATCGCCTGCTCCACCGCACCGCTTTTCATCAGATTTGTGAGCGACTTTGCCTTGGTATTTTCAGCCGACTTGACCTCAACAGCTGTCGCTTTCCGCAAATGGCGTATAAAGAAATCGATTTCCATGCCTGAACTCTTCTCGTAAAAATAGAGCTTCTTCCCGGCTTTTCCGAAAATATCCGCGATGATATTTTCATAGATTGCCCCCTTGTATATACCCAGGTTTCCGTCCAGAATATCCTCCTGTACACCGTCCTCCAGCATGGCAATCAGCAGGCCTGTATCCCGCATGTACACCTTGAAGCAGTCTTCCTCCACGTTTCCCTCAAACGGCAGCTCCGGCTGTCCCAGATTGTAGCAGAATTGAATCGTGCCCGCATCATAGAGCCACTGAAGACTGCCGCCGAACTTTTTGGCAGTTCCTCTTTTTTCCACAAGACTGTACTGGAATTTCTTATAGTCCTTTGCCAGCTGCCGTGGAATGGAAAGGAAACAGGCACGCGCTTTTGCCTTCTCACTGCCCTCCGCATATTTTGCAATATCATCCTCATAATCCCGCAGGATGTTTCTCTGCATATGAAGCACTCTGGCAAGATCATGATGATTCACATAGTCCCATACAACACTGGGCATTCCGCCAACCAGAATGTACTGGCGAAACAGATCCATCATCTGCTGGTGGATCGCTGCCGGCACTTCACGCTTTTCCTCAAAATCCTGCTTCAATGAAAGAATGGATTCCTCTGATATCTCCATCGCCCAGAGAAACTCTTCAAAATCCAGAGAATACATTTCAAGCTGATCCGTATACCCGACCGGAAATGAAGGAACTTCCTTGTAATTGAGTCCAAGGAGTGAACCGGAGGCGATAACATCAAACCGCTTGTCTATGGCCAGAAACTTGAGGGCCGTTCTGGCCTTTGGACAGTGCTGAATTTCATCCAGAAACAGCAGTGTCTCTCCAGGAACCAGGTGAGCACCTTTTACACGGACAGAAATCTGACGGATCAGGCTGTCCACATCCAGATCCCCACCAAAGATTGCGGCATATCCTGGATTTTCAATAAAATTGAGCGTGATCACATTCTGATAGTTTTCCCTTGCGAACTTCTCAATAATCCAGGTTTTCCCAACCTGTCTGGCTCCTTTGACAACCAGGCATTTCTTCTCTTCCTGTGCCTTCCATGTCAGCAGCTGCTGTTCGATCTTCCTTCTCAGCATATTATACGCCCTCTCTTTTTTCCACCTGTTGAATGGAGTGCTTCTCACGCGGATCATATCACGATTCGACAAAAAAGCAAGTAACATTCGTATTATTCGCTCGAGAAATATGTTCTTTATACGTATTTTTCAAGCGAATAATACGTATACAACATGTCAGCAGGACATGTTATGGCATCATACCAAGAGCGCTCAAACCCCTGACGCATCTGGGAAACAGCAGATCAATAAAAAGTGTGCAATCCTGTCCTTCGAGGGATCAGGTGTTCCTGCTTCTGTCATCACAATGCTGTCTCGTAGACCTATCTTTTCCCCCTCTCGACAGATGAGTTTGTTCACTGGACACGGTGACTCCCCTTGAAATATAAAGCATTAGAGCCGTTTTTCCAGCGGGAAGTTTCAGAATAGTACCTATAAGGTCTAGGGTGTAAATCATAAAGAAGTTATGGCCATGACCTGTTCTTCCGTCAGGACGACAGCGTAAATACGGATATCATCGATATCCGTGCCTTCGTTTCGGATTGACATTTCCCTCTGGTTATCATATTATTTACTCGAAAGTTAATTACTTTTGAGTTAGTTAGAGGAGGCCAGAGGTATGTTTTTAGGCCGTGAACAAGAATTGGCGGATCTGGAGGAACTTTACGCTCTGGATCAATTCCAGCTATTCATCTTGTATGGTCGTAGACGGGTTGGAAAGACAACGCTGCTAAACGAGTTTTGCAAGAATAAGGAAACGATCTTCTATTCCGCTGAACAGAGTAATACTAAGCTGAACCTGGATAAGTTTTCCGAACTGGTTTTCCAGCATTACAAAGAAACCGCTCTTTCTCCTTTTGCAAGCTGGGAGAATGCTCTGTCTTACATCTATCAGCGCCAGAATGATCGTCGCTTGGTTCTCGTTTTCGACGAGTTTCCATATTTGGTCAGGAAGAATAAAGTTTTGCTCTCCACCCTGCAGCACATGATTGACCACACACTCAAGAACAGCAAACTGTTCATTATTCTCTGCGGTAGCTATATGGGCTTCATGGAGAAAGAAGTACTCGGGGCGAAAAGCCCTATCTTCGGTCGGCGGACAGGCCAGCTAAAACTGCTCCCCTTTGATTATCGGACGAGTATTCGCTTTATGGATGGCGTAAGTCCGGAGGATCAGCTGAAACTCTATGGTGCATTTGGAGGGACAGCGCTTTATCTTTCTCAGATCCAGCCTAAACAAAGCTTTGAAGCAAATATCAAGAAAGCGTTTTTGCGGGTGACAGCCTATCTATATGAAGAACCATTACTGTTGCTGCGCCAGGAAGTTCAGGAACCAGGTGTATATAATGCTGTCATAGAGGCAATTGCGACCGGATACACGAAGTCAAACGAAATTGCGACTAAGGTCGGCGAAGAACCGGCGAAATGCCTGAAATATATCCATACACTTTGTGAATTGGGCATTCTCTATAAAGAAACGCCTTTTGGTGAAAAGGAAACGGCAAGGAAAACGATCTATGGAATCTCAGATCTCATGTTCCGATTCTGGTACCGCTACGTATTTGCAAATAGAACACTACTGGAAACCGGTGCCACAGAGATTGTATGGAAACAGAAGATAGCGCCTGATTATGCAACCTATATGGGTTTTGTGTTTGAGCAGGTATGTAGAGACTACCTGCTCAAACAAAACTTAAAAGGGACATTGCCGATCCTTTTTACGAGCATTGGTCGTTGGTGGGGTTCTGATCCGGTCAACCGAAAGGCCATCGAAATCGATCTGATCGCGAGCGATGGAAAGCAATACATCATCGGTGAGTGCAAATGGCGTAATGAGCCACTTGATGTACCTGTTATGAAGACGTTGAGAGAAAAGGCAGATGTTTTCTACGCAAAACGTGAAAAGACCTGGTACATGTTCTTTTCCAAGTCAGGATTTACAGATGGCGCAATCCGTGAAGCACGAAGATGTGATGACATTATCCTGGTGGATCTTCAAGATATGCTCTAATGCTTTAACGCTTTCATGTTTGCAGTTTGCAAAGCTAACTACTAGCACAGGCACAGTGGGACTGCAGATTGTATTTCTTCGGTATTTCCGCTTTCTTTGCGCACTTTGCCATTTTTCTTCTTGCACCGTTTGGTGAAAAGTTGTACAGTGCACATGTGTACAAAAACAGATGACTTACTTGTAAGGTCTTTTGGCATGAAAAGCTTTCCCTGAAACGTTACTTTGGCGAAAGACCGAGGCTTGGAGGTACCGTATATGTCTCGTTCCGTGCGTTCCCTTGTCACATTTTTCCTTGCGCTTGTTTTGATGCTTTCCCTCACCTTCTCCGCCATGGCGGACACCGTCACGGTGAAGGGCGGCTACCTGCGTATGCGCAACAGCCCGTCCACCGACGCCGTCGTGCTGGAAAGATATCCCAGCGGCACGGTGCTAAGCCTGCTTGGCAATTTGGGAGACTGGCTGTTTGTGCAGGCCAGTGACGGAAACAAGGGCTATATGATGAGTGCCTATCTCACCATCGGTGCCGGTTCCACAGTGGTCAGCACGTCTACAGCTTCCACCTCCTCGGGCACGGCCTATGTCACCTCCAGCAACGGCAAATCGGTCAATCTCCGTGCTCGCCCAAACAAGAACGCTGTGAGCATCACCCGCTATCCCGTGGGAACACAGGTGACCATTCTCGGAACGGACGGAAGCTGGAAAAAGGTCAAGGTGGGCAATAACACCGGCTATATGATGACCCAGTTCCTTTCCACCGCAAAGGTGGCGCCGCCTGCGTCTTCCTCCTCTTCCTCTGCCTCCTCGTCCTCCTCCACCACAACGGCCAAGGTACGTAGCGACAACGGCAAAGCCGTCAATATGCGCTCAGGCCCGTCCAAGAAGAACAAGGTGATCGGAAGCTACGAAGTCGGGACTCGGGCTACCATTCTCAAGAAGGGAACGGTCTGGTCCTACATCTCCATTGGCGGTCAGGTGGGCTATATGCAGACCCAGTATCTACGCTGAAATTTGACCTGAAGGGAGGGCATTCGCCCTCCCTTTTTGCGTGCCCCATTCCTGCAAAATGCTTGACAGTCCACCCTCAAGCCGATACCATGATGCATGCGCCGCACCACATAAAGCGCAGGATGCGGTACGCAATTTGGAGGGACAATGTCATGAAACAAGTCAATCTCGGCTTTCTGGGCTGTGGAAATATCGGCGGCGGTGTGTACCGCCTGCTGCAGGAAATGCAGGAGGAGCTCCTAAGGCGCGATTCCATCAAGGTCAGCGTCACCAGAATCCTTGTCAAGGATATCGATGAGGCGCTTCAGATCAACGCCGCTAAGGGACTGGATGTGCCGCGCGCACTGCTCACCGAGCATGTCGAAGACATCACCTCCGACCCCACGATCTCCATCGTCTGCGAATTTATGGGCGGAGAACAGCCGGCCGCAAGCTTTATGGAGCAAGCTCTCGCAGCAGGCAAGCATGTTGTGACCGCCAACAAGGTGGCGCTTGCCCTGAACTGGGCACGCCTGCAGCGCACGGCCGAGGAGCAGCATGTCGGTCTTTGGTACGAGGCCAGTGTGGGCGGTGTGATTCCCATCATTCGCGTGCTGAACGTCAATCTGGAATCCGATCAGATTGACCGCGTCTTCGGCATCATCAACGGCACCACCAACTATATCCTCACCCGCATGGCAAGCGAGGGCAAGGATTATGCCGAGGTTCTCGCCGATGCCCAGCGCCTGGGCCTGGCCGAACCCAACCCCGCCACCGATGTCGAGGGAATGGATGCGGCCTATAAGCTCTCCATCCTTGCCTCCCTCGCTTTCCACGGCCGTGTCACCTACGACAAGGTCTACCGTGAGGGCATCACCGCCATCTCCGCGGCCGATATCGCCTTCGGCAAGGAAATGGGCTATACCCTGAAGCTGTTGGGCATTGCCAAGAAGCAGGGAAACACCGTGGAGACGCGTGTCCACCCGACCTTCCTTCCCAAAGATCATCCCCTCGCCAATGTCGACGGCTCCCTCAATGCCATCTTCGTGCACGGCAAATACTGCCGTGACATGATGCTCCAGGGCCGCGGCGCCGGCGACATGCCGACGGCGAGCGCGATCTGCGGGGACATCGTGGAGGCGGCACTGTCGGACAAGGTGCACTATCCCACCTTCGATAATACCGATACCCCCGCGCCCGATTTCGTCTTCACCGACGACTGGATCACCCGCGCCTATATCCGTCTCTCCGCCGTCGATGCCCCCGGCGTGCTCGCCCGCGTCAGCGAGAGCTTTGCCGCCGAGCAGGTCTCCATCGCTTCCATGATCCAGAAGGAGGCGGAAGAAGGAGCACGGGTGCCCATGATCATGATCACCCATCCCGCCCCCGAACAGGCCATCCGCCGCGCCCTCGCAAGGCTTGCAGAGGATGAATGCACCGTCGAGCAGATGATCCGCGTAGAGGATTGAGTTCCAGCCTGCATGCACCATGCAGGCTTTCTTCTTCTCCCTTGACCGCCCGGTGCGGTCATGCTAGTATTTGCCCACAAAAAAGCCATATGGCGTATGCAGGAGGAATCGTCCCATGGGTCTTCGGATTGCACTCATCGGAGCCGGTGCCATCGGCGGAATCACCGCCGCATTCATGGCCCAGTCCGGCGAGGATGTTACCATGGTCTGCAAACATCCTGAAGTCGCAAAAAAGGCCGCCGCGCAGGGCCTGTACATCACAGGCGTGCGCGGTGAGCACCATATTCCCGTCCCCTCTGTCACGGACATTGATGACCTTAAGGGTACATTCGATGTCTGCCTGATTGTCACCAAGGCCTACGATATGCCAGACTGCGCGCAGCGCATGCTCCCGCATCTGACAGCAGATTCCCTGGTCGTCAGTATGCAGAACGGCATCTGTACCGATACCCTGGCCGAAATTGTCGGAAAAGAGCGCACCGTGGGGTGCGTTATCGGGTTCGGTGCCACCATGACCGGGCCTGGCGAGATGGAAATGACGAGCACCGGCGACTTTATCATCGGGTCCCTTGTCCCCGGGATGGAGGAGAAGCTGGAGCCCCTGCGCAAGGCCTTGAGCGCCGTCACGCCCGCGCATATTTCCGGGGACATCTATGCCGAGCTCTACTCCAAGATGATCGTCAACGCATGCATCACCAGCCTCGGCGCGATCTGTGGACTTCGCCTGGGCGAAATGATGAATCGAAGGGATGCCCGGTGCATCTTCCTGGGGGTCATCGGGGAGGCAGTCGATGTCGCCAAGGCCATGGCTCTCACCCTTCCGCCCTACGGCGGCAAGCTTGACTACTTTAAGCTCATGGCCGGTGACTCCGCCCTGGACAACCTCCGTCGTCATCTCATGATCTGGATTGTCGGCGTCAAGTACCGCCGTCTCAAGAGCTCCTCCCTGCAGTCCCTGGAGCGGGGCAAGCCCACCGAGGTCGACTGCTTTAACGGCTATATCGCACAGAAGGGCCGCGAGTACGGGGTACCCACCCCGGTGTGCGACCGTCTTGTCACCATGATCCACGAGGAGGAAGCGGGCAAGCGGCAGATTTCCGTTGCCAATCTCTCCGATCCCGTCTTCTCCGCGCTTCGTTAACCATTTTTCTGTAGGTCATTTACATGCAGGCGTCTATTCATCTGGATACCGCGCATCCCGGCGCGAAAATCAGCAAGAACATTTACGGTCAGTTCTCCGAGCACCTGGGCAGATGCATCTATAACGGCATCTTTGTCGGCAAGGACTCCCCTATTCCCAACGTCAACGGCATGCGCACCGATGTCGTGGAGGCCCTGAAGGCGGCCGGCGTCCCGCTCCTTCGCTGGCCAGGCGGCTGCTTTGCCGATGAGTACCACTGGCGCGACGGCATCGGGCCCATGGAAAACCGCAAGCGCATGGTCAACACCAACTGGGGCGGCGTGGTGGAGGACAATTCCTTCGGCACCCATGAGTTCCTGGAGCTGTGCCGCCAGATCGGGTGCGATCCGTACATCAACGCCAACGTCGGCTCCGGCTCCGTGCGCGAGATGGCCGAGTGGGTGGAATACCTCAACAGCGAGGGCGACTCCTCCGTTGTGCGGGAGAGATGGGCCAACGGCCAGAAGGATCCCTGGAATGTGCGCTACTGGGGCGTGGGCAACGAGAGCTGGGGCTGCGGCGGAAACATGCAGCCCGAATACTATGCCGATGTCTATCGCAGGTACCAGACCTACTGCAGGAATTACGGTGCCAACCGGCTCTACCGCATCGCCTGCGGTCCGAGCGAGGGCGACTGGCACTGGACGGAGGCCCTCATGCAGAAGGCCGGAAGGTATATGGACGGCCTGACGCTGCACTTCTATACCGTGCCCACCGGGAACTGGCAAGCCAAGGGCAGCGCCACCGAGTTTGACGAAGACGCCTACTATACGACCCTCAAGAAGGCCACCCATATGGCCTAAATTTCCTGGCACATTGCTCTAAAAACGAATTTTGTATCCCCAAAACCGTCTAGAACCCTTGAAAACACTGATAAATCGGACTATCATAACGGTTAGAGCAACATTACTCTAAATAGTGCTCTAAAAAGGGGTGCAA
>JAFUZB010000177.1 GCA_017476845.1 Clostridia bacterium | reverse complement strand
TGCAGAGACGGCCACCAAGGAGTTTTCTCAGGCAGAGCAGCCCAGCGGATTTGAGCAGAATCGTGCAATCTCACAGCGTGGCGGTCAGGTAGCGGGAGATGCTCGCCGTGCGATTGAACAGGGAACGGGAAAGCCCGTCATTACTAATAAAAACGCAGCTCAGTTAAATCATGTGGTTGCGCAGATGATTGAAACCAGTGCAAGTGCATCGGAAGCGCTGCCACGGGAAGTGAAGGATAACTCTGGAAACGAGAATGCTTGAATCCCGAGAGGATTGGACTATGACGAAGGAATCACTTGGGTTCATAGCATATGTGATTCATACATGTTCCGGGAAATGGCACAGACACCTGCAAAGGTTCAGTGGACGATTGAGGCGTGGAATGTGTGTCACAAGTTCTGATCCTCCGATATTGTATGCAGAGTGTTAACTTTGTTGTGGAGGCCAGTCTATACCGTCGATGTGAACCGGCTGCCTGCCATCCTGTGAAGCATCAGACAGAGTTCTGAATTCAGACATAAACACGATCGACTGGGAGAATGCTCAACTCGCGATTGTTGGTTATGAGATACTCAGCGTTAACGCGTATTTGAATTGGATAATGTCCCCTGGAGCTGTTTTCGTATAAGCATCTTCCTGATGCATGATCTCAACGATCTCTGCTTTCGTAGTATTCCCGAATTGCCCGATGATATCATCTAGCACGCTCTGGTCTTCAGAAGAGAGGTTGGGATACTCCTTGTTTTCTGTTGGAAGGAATTGATAGCCGATGGCCTCTCCCATATCTATTTCTTCACAACGGATGGAACTGAGATCCACGATAGATTCATAGGCGATCGGAACGGCTCCCATGGGCAATGCACGATAAACCATTCCCGAGATAGCATGTCCTCTGCGCTTATATGACAGGGCATCTGCATACCAGAGAAGTTTCATCAGCTTTACTCTGTAAAGGCTGGTAACCTTCATGGAATTGGCGTAATAGCGGATCATGTCTACAACGGTATCCAGCGAAAGGGCTGCATTGCCCGTGTATTCTGGATTCTGCTGATAGCGAACGTACTTTGCCATGATTGCACTCTTGAGGTACAGATCATGATCCTGCTCGAACAGGGTAGTACCTGCTTCCTGGTATTTTGCATATGAAGCGGGTGACAGAGAATTCTTTGCTCCTGTGAGTAGTTTCAGGAACCACTCGGGATCGGATGACAGTTTCCTGAGAATTGTATCATGCGCAATGTCCTGCACTTGATGACTTTCATATCGGGTGATCGTTTTTGCTCCCCAGCCAAGAAGGAGACAGAGATCGCTTTGGCTGATACTATATCGTGTACGGATTGTGGCAATCTGATCTGCTGTCAGTAATCCGGAGGCAGCGCGGTAAGCATTCTTCATAGCAATATCATTAGATGAAATCTGCTGTTCATCCGCATAGGTTTCATCTGCCTTATCACAATAGAAATACTCAGCATCATACTCGATCGGAGTGCCCTTATAGACGTTGCTCTCCCGAACCAATACGATCTGAACATCATGTTCTTCCATGCAGCAGGTGCACAGCTTTCTTACTTTATTTATAAGTTTCATGATCATCCACCTCCTCAATGTTTTCTATAGGGGAACATCTCAGGTGTAAAGGGAATTGTGGCATAATGGAAGGACATCACGAATGTCGTATGGTTTCCATATGCCGACAGCAGTTCTACTCTGACCTTGATGTAGACATCGCCTTTTCCTTCATAGACCTTTTCGAATTCCCGCATCTCACTTCTCTTTGGGAATCGCAGATCTTTGACTGTTTGCATATACTCTTCGATGGTCAGTTTCTGGAGCTCTCTTTTTAGGGCAGTAACCGGACTCTCATCCGGGAATAAGTCTGCTACTGTAAACCGATTCGTATACCGTTGATTCCTGCGCTGATCGACCTGGCGGTCCTCCTGGAAGGTGAGTGTAGCTCCATGTTCAAGCGCATACTTCAAATCCTGCAGATAAGCGCAGACATCCAGTTCGCTTTCAATTCGAGTGGTTGTTTCAAGCACAGCTGCATTCCTCTAAACTAAATGGTATCAACTGATACCAGTATAGAATCGGTATAGATTTTTTGTCAACAGATAAAAGCATCAGGCGTCAAGTAGTTATATGCACATGCTATTCTTCGGGTGACAGTTTTGTCATATTATGTTTGCGCCTTAGGGCAGAAACTGCTAGGCAGCAGGTTGCCAGTACGATATAATGAAATTGGAACTACCAGTGATCACTGGCAGTTCGTGGAGAAACGATATGATGGATAACATGGTCATCAGCACGCAACTGGATGCCGATGGCGAGATCGCCATTATAGACGAGCGTACGATCCGTGATAAGATCTACATTGTTCGCGGAGTCAAAGTCATGTTGGACTTTGAAGTGGCAGAGATTTTTGGATATACGACGCGAGCATTCAATCAGAAGGTGCGGAATAATGCTGCAAGGTTTGACGAGGACTTTCGCTTTCAGTTGACTTATGAAGAAGTGACAGAACTATCGCGGTCAAAATATTTGACCACGATGCAAGCAGGAAAAAAAGGCAGTCGTACATCATTGCCATGGGCATTTACTGAAAGCGGAGTTTATATGCTGATGATCGTGCTCCAGGACGATTTGGCTGTTCAGCAGAGCAAGACGCTGATCCGAATCTTCCGCGCCATGAATGACTGCATTGCGGAGAACCAAGGGCTACTAATTCAGCACGATGTTATGCTGCTCTCTAAGCAGGCGTTGGACATCCAGCAGACTGTCCGTGCAATCCAGGCACAGCTGGTTGAGCATGAGGATCGGTTGAATACTGTTTTTACGCAGATGAGCGACACCGTCCGCAAATCGGAGATTTCTCCCTTTCTGCTGGAACTGGCGAAAAAAGAGGATGAATGATCATACAGGCTGAAACAGGAGAATGAGGGTCATGTTGAGCGTATTTTTCGGGTATGATGAGAACGCTATCTTAAGTGTGGATACATACTTTAACAATACTTATGATGAAGAGTGGCTGGACGATCCGTTTGTGAAGGAAATCATAAGAATGGTGGATCATTCAGAAGTACAGGGGCGGCAGTGCATCTTGTCAGATGTTCTAGGGCAGATCCCTCCGGAAAGACTGTCAGGAGGAGCCAAGGCGCTTATCCTCATGTATGAAGAAGAGGACTTTTATACTGATTTGATCGTGTGTGGGGCCAATTGTGAGAAGCTGATTCTGGATATGGCACAGCAGAAGGATATTTCTTGCAGCCTTAGTGGCTATGATGTTTCGTTTGAAAATCTTGGCGACAGGGAACATCCCATTCCGGTCAGATGTACCAACGATGGTACCTTGATGAAGACCCGTGAAGAATTCATCTTGAAAATGCTGGAGTACGCCGAGGAGATGCGCCTATGAAAGGGAAACATAGCATCAGCATTACTTCCAGAAAAGCAACCTATCATCTGGAACTGGAAAGGAAAATAACCGTCCTGAAAGGAAACAGTGGGACAGGAAAGAGCTCACTGATCAGATTGGTATCTGAATATCTGGAGTATGGGAAGCAATCAGGTATTAAGCTCACGACTGACACTTCGGTATCACTATCTGTCTTGACGAATCATTCTGACTGGGAAGAGATGCTCTCCTCGGTTCATGACACATTGCTGTTCATTGATGAGGACGTCCGATTTCTATATAGCGTTACTTTTCAAAAACAGTTATGGAAAGCAGATTGTTATGCAGTTATTGTTTCCCGCAGTGGTAGGTTTACAGCTCTGCCTTATTCAATCTTTGGGATATATGAACTGGTTACGGTAAAGAAGGAAACGAATACAGCTACAACGCTGTATCGTTTGTACGAAGAAAGATATGATCGCGGTCATTTCGACCTGCTGTTGACCGAAGACTCCAATTCAGGATTCGAGATGGCAAAGTTTGCATTCGAAAACGCAGAAGTGATTTCTGCAGGGGGGAATGCTTCTGTCATCACAGAACTTCTAAAACAGAGTCATGTATACCATCGAATATGTGTGAATGTAGATGGCGCTGCATTTGGTGCGTTTATTGAGCCTGTGCTGAAATATGCTGAAACAAGAGGTAATATTTGGATTTCAGGACCTGAGTCGTTTGAATATGTTTTGCTGAATCTAAACGAGATAAGGAGGCGCCTCTCGTCAGGGCAGGGAGAAATTACAAGGACGTATGATTTTTGTGATAGTTCGGAGTACGGATCATGGGAGCAATATTACGAAGATCTCTTGAAGGAGATAACAGCAAAGCATCTTGGTTTTACATACAATAAGAGGAAGCTGAACCAATGGTTCCTAAACCGTAACTGTGTGAACCAGTATGTTGATATGCTGCAAAAGTGCTTTGTTGCAAGACGGGAAGCTGGCGGGGAAGAATAGAGAAAAATGCGGTGGCTTTACGACGTTCAGATTGATCATGCCTGTTGTTAAAATATACAAGATCTTGTAGTGAATGCAGTTCGAGGGAGGTGAGCTTGATGTCGCGTTACATCCTTTATAACGATGATGTGCAGGTTGCGCAATTTGAAGTGCGCAATTCCGTCATTACTGATTTTGATCCGCAAGAGCCGGCACTATTGCCGATGCAGATCCGTCACGCGACGGCAGACGCTTTTTCTTCATGGCTTCGTGAGCGAGCGGTAGATCTGAACAACGTAACGCATCGTACCCTGATGAATGAGCTGATCGGTAGCCGTGACAAAATCATGCTCGCCCTTTGGACACATATGTTCAGCATTACCGATACGTTTACTTGTTTTGAGGTGGATGAGTTTGTGCCGCGTCTGCAGCTTTGCCTGCCGGAAGATCAAAACAAAGTCTGTGATTTCATCCTGGTTTCCAGCGATACAAGTCTTCGGAACCTTCGAATTGCCACGCCCAATGCATCCACAGACGGAAGCTTTACAAAAACATGGAAGTATGAGAAAGACGTTTGGTGGCTGTATAAGCTCCAGTCGAGTGCAGCCACGAGGGCTGAAGTCGAAATCAGCCGTGTTTTGCGGAGCATTGAATGGGATGCAGCCGAGTATGCATATATAGGAAGCTTTCGCAGACGCGTTAAATCCCGGAACTTCCTGAAACCACAGGAGTTCTTCGAACCCTACGATTCTTTCCGTTTTTTCTTTGATAATCCCAGTGATGACGATGCAGTGATCTATCGAAATATAGCTTCTTTGGGACCGGAGTATGAGAAAGCCTGGAAGCGAATTCTGCTGGCAGATGCTGTGTTCCTCAATACAGATCGGCATATGCGTAATTTCGGCGTGATCCGTTCTTCTTTGACAGGAGAGGTACTACGACTGGCGCCTAATTTCGATAATAACCAAGCGTACCTGGCGAATCCCGGTGGAAGCTATTCAGAAAGTATGCTCAAGATGTACATGAATGAGGTAGACGGGGAAGACATGCGGAACCTCAAAACACTGAGTGATGCTTTGAAGTCGTTTACGTATTTGAATCAAGCGTATGAGGCAAGCCTTAAGTACTTGACCCGGTCATAGGATGCACGGTATCCATTCCGG
>JAFUZB010000176.1 GCA_017476845.1 Clostridia bacterium | reverse complement strand
GGGGACGAACCGCCGCAACCGCGCTTGGCTTATGACCATGACCTGTTTTATTCAACCGTCATGACCAAGAAAGACCAAGTGAAGGATGACAAGGCAACGGCACTTCTGAATGACATGCTTTCCATCATAGATTATCTGGGCGACAAGCAAGGATTCCCTCAGTACTACTTCGGTACAGATCGGTTCGAATATGTTTGGGAGCGACTTATCGATTTCACGTTTGGCGAGGACGACAAAGACAGGTTCTTTCCTCGAACCAACTGGCTTCTTACCGAGGAAGATAAACGGAATTCGGCATTGGAACCCGACACCATTATGATTCTTGGAAACAAGATTTTCGTATTAGATGCCAAATACTATCGGTACGGACATACGAAGAACGTTTCCCATCTTCCGCAGTCCTCGTCAATCAATAAGCAGATTACCTATGGAGAGTATATTGCAACGCAGGACAGATTCAGAAAGCAATATGGGCCTGACATCACTGTATATAACGCTTTCCTTATGCCTTACAATATGTACAGCCGCATGTTCGCATACCATACGGCTGTACAAAAAATGCAGGAATATCGACACATTGGAGAAGCGGTCAGCGATTGGAAGGTCGGAGACAACGAATATGAACATGTGCAGGGCGTCCTCGTAGATATACGCACGCTGATGCATAACTACATTCGCCATAATGATCCCGAAATACAGCGTCTTGCCAACTTGATTGAAGAAGCAACAACCAAGACATCTATAAAAGCATGATTATGAGACATCCGTTCCGACGGATGTCTTTCTTTGCTCACCTAAAGCAAAAGTCTGCCACTCCGAAAAGCCCTGTTACTCCCCTATCTTGGCTGTGATATACAACCACTCCATCCCGAATTCACCTGTCTACATGCCATCTCCTCAAACACGAAGCTTCTTTTCACCGTCATGCTCCAGTCTGGTTAGCGTCCCGCCTCCTATCCCGAATTCATTAACCGCGCTTAACCGAAGACAAGTGCATGGCTGAAGTAATAACTGCACTACACATTGGCAGCGCATCCTTAACCGAATAAGCGGTGCCGGCCTGTTTCGGCCCACACCGTCTCTGTTTTCATATATGTAGATTGTCACACTCTGTCAACCGCATACCGAAGTCTTCATCCCTCCGGTGCACACTCCCGTCATGCAGATCGCAGCGTGCCTGGAATCACAGCTTTCTTTCCTTGAAGAACACACCCACCATGACTCCCATACCATCACTCGGTGTGGATATCTCCTGCAGTTCCCAGCCTTGCTCCACCATCTCATTGATCTTCTTTTCTGCCTTACTCAGGTCACTTTCTCTGGAAACGCTCCAACCCTTGTTCAGATACACCAGCTTGTATTCCTTCATTGTTCCTTCCTCCACTTTCCATATCATTTGGTTAACGTTTGTTCTCCACCAACCCGTTTCTTCCCCTCGATGGCAGCCTCGACTCTGCGCCTTGCATCACACAAGGGGCGCCCTTTGCATCTCCTCCCCCAGGGCTGTCAGTCCATCCTGCGTGAGATAGGGCTGCAGAATGATCCAATGTTCCCTGAGAAAAGCCGCCGTGCTCATCCCTCGGCCATGCCTCTTCCTCTCCCTGAGCCAGCTGGTGTGTGCCATGCACAGCACATCCATTACTGCCTCCTGTATAGGGAGCGTAAAGCCAGCGGAAAAAAGCTGCTTTTCCTTCAGATTCCCGAAGCCGCGCATAATCCTTGCCCGGATCTGGACATGGTGGTCCCCCGTGTTCGGAAGCGAGAGGTCGTCCAGAAAAAAGAATGCGTTCTTTTCCAGTGTCTCCAGCATGCGCGCAAACTGCTCTGTCAGATCCGAAAGCGTCTCTATCTCCCCAGACGGCATGGCACGGTCAAAGGCATCGTTCATCAAGGCCGCTACCAGATCCGAACGGGTATGGTAGTAATAGGTGAGATTGCCCACGGCGATTCCGCACGCCTCCGCTATCCCCCGCATGGTCGTCTCCCCATAGCCCTGACGGTTAAACAGTTCCCTTGCCGTATCCAGCACAAAAGCCCGCTTGTCTCCCATGGTCTCTCGCCTCCTTCTCCCCTATTGTAGCATATTTTCATCTACTCCGTTTTTTCTCTTCTGTCCAGCGCAAAAGCATTGATCACCCTCGCCGCTTCAGGTATCATGTCATTTGCGTTTTCGTGGAGTCGATACAGTGCTCGTGCCCTGCTCTACCTCCCGAATACAGGGACCCAAGAGCGCATCCTGCCCATACGAAATGCCCCTTCCCGACAGGCAGGCGCTGCTGCGAAAGGTACAGATCGGGCCCAGGTGTCCTGCATCCCTCTTTTTCCTCGCTCCTGGTGTTTCTCCTTGCTTTTCCGGTTGCCTTCCACCCACGTCAATGCTACACTTTCGGATGCCCCTAAGGCAAAAGGAGTTGACCTTTGTTGAAGATTGCCCTCATCGGCCAGAATATCGCCCCGCTTCTCCCCTCCATGCTCACCGACCTCCTTCAGGTCAGCAAGCAGCGTGCCGACCTGTTCATCGAAGAAAATAACAGCGCCATGCAGGACCTGCTCGTCGGGTATGGTCGTGCCTGCCTGGAGAAGGCAGGGATCGGCGGAAGCATACAGGCTACGGCCAGGCGTCAGGAGGTCCTCTCCCGCGCGGACCTTGTCATCTATGCCGGTGATCTCATGGCCTCCTCCCGCTTTCAGCAGGACAGGGAAGCCCTCTCGGGCATCGATGAGAACGACGAAGGTCTCCTGGACCAGGCGCGTGTCAACGGCGGTATCGGGGGACTCATGCACACCCTTCGTCAGGGATCCGTGATCCTGGCCCTTGGCGAAGAAATGCAGCGGGAATGCCCCGGTGCCATCGTCATCTCCATGGGCGATCCCGTCGCCCGCACCACCGAGATGTTCTCCCGCATGGGCTTTACGTCCTACGGCCTTGCCAGCTCCGTGCTCCGCGGCCCCACGGGCCTGGACGGATTTGCGGAGAAGCTTGGCACCAAGCTGGAGAACATCGACGCCGTCACGGCCGGTCTTCCGGATTTCGCCTTCCTGTACTCCATTCGCGATAAGGAAACTCAGCAGAGCCTGATGAACGAGGTCTATTCCCTCGCCTCCGACGGTGTCTTCGGCCGTCTCATTCAGCGCTGGTACCGGCTCTATGAAGCGGTTGCGGTCGGCCGGGTAACCGGGCACGCCGAGCTCATGCCCGCCCAGGAGGATTTCATTCCCGAGGAAAAACCCGATTTCGGGGAAAGCGTCGTCCACCGCAAGGACAGGATCCTGCATATGAACAAAGTGGGCGAAAAGGGCTTAAACGATCCGGACGGCATGATTTCCCAGCTCATGCTGCTCTCGCGCACCTCACCCCTGCGTCCTATCCGTCTGGGACTCGCTCTCCTGCGCCATGAATCGATGATCATCCCGGAGGTCACGCGCCGCAACAGCGGTACGATCCCCGGTCTTTCGCCCAGCGCCTTCATCTGCGCGCCCCTGCACCTGGAAAACGGAAAGGAGATCATAGAGCCGCTCTCCTTCCCGGGACCCCTTCTGGACCTTATGGGCGACATCGCAGAGACTGCCTCCCTTGCCGCCCAGGCCGCGCTTGGGGACCGCGGTTTACTTCGCGAATGCATCGAGGTCGATCCCGCCCTCGCCGGGCTGGACAGGCTCTATCTCCAGGATGTCGCCAGTGCCATGATCCGCATGCACTCCGATATTCTCTCCCAGTTCCCCGACGAGGAGGAAGACGACCTCTGGTAAGGGAACGGTCCTGACTTCTCCAAGGAGGGAAACACCTTGCTGCTCGAAGAATTTGATCCCGATCGGGACGCGGTCATCTCCCCTGACATGATCGTCCGCCCCATTCCCGATTTTCCCGAGGTCACCGTCTCTTGCTTTTCCTATCAGCTCTTTGAAAGCACGCTCGCCCTCTTTGACAGCGTCCAGATCGGGGAGCTTCACTCCGCGGTAGGGCTCAACCCCATCTACCGGGTAGAATACAAGGGCAAGCGCTTTGCCTTCTTCCAATCCCGCGTGGGCGAGCCGCTGTGCGTAGCGGAGTACGAGGATCTCATCGCCATGGGCAGCCGCCGTCTGATCCTCATGGGCAACTGCGGCGTGCTTGACCGCAGCATTGAGGACTGCGGCATCATCCTGCCCACGGTAGCCATCCGGGACGAGGGCACGAGCTATCACTACCTCCCGCCCTCCGACACCATCGAGGTCAACCGGAAGTACCGTGACACCTTCAAGGAAGTCCTGCGCGAATGCGGCTACCCGTATGTCGAGGGCACCACCTGGACCACGGATGCCGTCTATCGGGAAACCCGAGGGAAAGTGATGCGCAGAAAGACACAGGGTGCCATCTGCGTGGAGATGGAATGTGCCGGCATGCAGGCCCTGTGTGATTTCAGAGGCACCGAGTTCTTCCAGTTCTTCTATGCCGGAGATAACCTGGACCATTCTACCTGGGAGCCCCGCAGCCTCTCGGGGAATGTACGGCTTGACGATAAAACCAAGATCCTCCTCCTGGCCTTTGAGCTGGGATACAAAATCATGGCCTGATGCGCCACAGGAAGGAAAGAAGCACATGCAGTTCATAGTCACAGCCCATGACGGCGAAAACATGCTGGAGAAGCGTATGGCCGTACGTCCGCGCCACCTGGAAGGGATGGCCAAACTCGGAAGCCACATTGTCGTGGCCGGCGGTATCCTGGATGAGAACGGCAAGCCCAAGGGATCGGTCCTCGTGCTGGAATTTGACAGCCGCGATGCACTGGATGCCTATCTTGCCGCCGAGCCCTATGTGCTGGAGCATGTGTGGGAGAAGATTGAAGTCGAAGCCATGAATGTCGTCATTGTGGGCGGCGAGAAGGTCGGAAAGTAAATGGCCCATCCTGCCGGTTTTGAGGTGAAAGCATGGTTCAGCTGAGGAAGGTCGACGCAGGCAATGTCTGGGAGATTCTTGCATTGCACGTTGCGGATGCGCAGAAGCATTTTGTCGCACCCAATGACCGGAGCATTATTGAAGCCTACCTTGCTCTCACCTCCGGCGGTCACGCCTTCCCCTTCGGCATCTATGACGGGGACACGCCCGTCGGCTTTCTCATGATCGGTTATGATGTCGATGACACTTGGCAGGACGCCCCTGCCATCGCCTACGGCACCTACAATATCTGGCGGCTCATGATCGACAGCAGCTATCAGCACAGGGGCTATGGAAGGCAGGCCCTGCAGCTTGCCCTGGATTTCATCCGCACCTATCCCTGCGGGACGTCTTCCTGTGTCTGGCTCTCCTACGAGCCGGAGAACGCCCACGCGCGTGCGCTCTATCACAGCTTCGGTTTCCGGGAGACAGGCGAAAAAGACGGGGACGAGATCATCGCCGCCATGGCGCTATAACCCCAGGGTACCCAACATTTCACACAGCAAAGGACATCTTCATGCCAACGCTTGCCGTCTACCATGCCAGTTGCGTTCCCGAAGCGATCATTGGGCAGATTGCCTCCGCTCCCTGGGGCGCCGCGCAATATCTTGCCGAGCTGCTTAGGTCGGGACAGCTCACCGCCCTGTGCGGACACAGGACCCGGCTGCTCATTCTGCACGAACGTGGGAGGCTCTGCGCCTTCCTGACACTCGCAAAGATGGATGAAATCCGTGACACCCCGCTCACACCATGGGCCGGGTTCGTCTTTACCTTCCCTTCTGACCGGCACCATCGGTACGCCGGCCGTCTCCTGCAGGCAGCGGAGTCCATTGCCGCCATGGAAGGCACCTCGACGCTCTATATTTCCACCGATGCAGACGGGCTCTACGAGCACTTTGGCTACGCTTTTTCGCACACAGACAATAACCTACACGGTGAAGTGTGCCGCATCTACGCAAAATCCCTCATGCCATCCCAAGACACGCCGGAGCTTGCATTCCTCATGCCCGCATGCCTTGAGGAAGCGGACAGAGAGTGGCAGTTCATCCGTGACCTGCCCAAGGATGAGAACGGCTTTCTGAACACCTGGGAGGGCTGCGACAGGGACACCTTCCTCACGAGCGCGCTCCCGGAGATGCTTGCCCATGCCAAGGGGCACCGTCTCCCCGAGGGCTACGTCCCCTGCACCAGCTTTTTCCTCTGGTCCGGTCCGCGCATTGCAGGACTGTTCCGCCTGCGGCATCATCTGACACCGGCGCTACAGGAAGGAGCCGGGCACATCGGCTACACCGTCCATCCCGACTTTCGCGGGAAGGGATACGGCACGGTAGGACTTCGGAGATTGATTACCCTTGCGCCGGACATCATTCCGGAAGACACACTTCGCCTGCGCTGCTACCTAAGCAATCCCGCCTCCCTGCACGTGATGCTGCACAACGGCGCGCAGCTTCTTCGGCAGGATGACGAGACCTGCTTTACCGCCATTCCTATTTCAGACGTATGGAGTGAAAAGACATGTACCTGACAGACACCTGGAAAGACTACGAGGTCATTGACACCGGCAACGGGGAAAAGCTGGAGCGGTGGGGAAACATTATCCTTCGCCGTCCGGACCCGCAGACCATCTGGCCCTTTGCCGATCCGGATGCCTGGCAGAAGGCAGATGCCATCTACCACCGTTCCGAGCGCGGCGGCGGGGACTGGGAATTCCGTCGGCGTTTTCCGGACAGGTGGACCATACGCTACAGGGATCTGACCTTCTATGTTCGTCCCACCGGCTTCAAGCACACGGGTCTATTCCCCGAGCAGGCCGCCAACTGGGACTGGATGCGCGAGAAAATCGAAGCGAGCGGGCGGGATGACGTCCGGGTACTGAACCTCTTTGGCTACACCGGCGGGGCCACCCTTGCCTGCGCCCAGAGCGGGGCACACGTCACGCACGTGGATGCCGCCAAAGGCATGGTGCAGTGGGCCAAGGAAAACCGCACGCTCTCCGACATTCCCGAGACGCGTTTCCGTTTCATTGTGGAGGACGCGCTCAAGTTCACCGAGCGTGAAATCCGTCGCGGCAACCGCTACGACGGTATCCTGATGGATCCCCCGAGCTACGGGAGGGGACCGTCGGGCGAGGTATGGAAGCTTGAAAACGAGCTCTTCCATCTCATCGACACCGCCGCCAAGGCGCTCTCCGACCATCCGCTGTTCTTCCTCGTCAACAGCTACACCACCGGCTTTCAGGCCTCCGTGCTGCGCAACATCATCGAAAGATGCATTCTGCCCAGTCACGGCGGCGTCGTAGATGCCCAGGAGCTCTGTCTTCCCGTCTCCACGGGCGGTGTACTCCCCTGCGGTGCCAGCGGGAGGTGGGAATGTGATTGATATTCTCTACGAGGACAATCATGTACTCGTCGCCCTCAAGCCGCCGAACATGCTTGCGCAGGCCGACGACACCGGGGACACCGATCTTCTGACCTATCTCAAGCAGGATCTGAAGGTCCGCTATCAGAAGCCGGGCGGCGTCTATCTGGGCCTCGTCCACCGTCTGGACCGGCCCGTAGGCGGGCTCATGGTCTTTGCCCGGACAAGCAAGGCGGCCGCCAGGCTTTCCGCCCAGTTTCAGAAGCACGAGCTGGGCAGAGAATACCTGCTCATTGCGGAAGGCCAGGTTTCTCCTTCCTTCACCCTCATCGACTATCTGGTCAAGGATGCAAGGCTCAACCGTGTTTCTGTCACCAACGCCGACGACAAGCGCGCAAAGGAAGCCGTGTTGCACGGAAAGTGTCTTGTGCAGCGGGACAACACCTCGCTGTGCGCCGTGCGTCTGGAGACCGGACGCAATCACCAGATCCGTGTACAGATGAGCCATTACAAGCATCCCCTATGGGGAGACAACCGCTACGGTCACGGTATTCCCGGGCAGCAGATCGCCCTATGGGGGTACAAGCTGCGCTTTGAGCACCCGGTCACCCATCAGCAGCTCGCCTTCATGAGCATGCCCACCGGCGGCATCTGGCTCAAGTACCAGGATGTACTTGACCGGTTATGGGGAGAATTCCAGGTCGAGTCGGGTCTGGCAGGCTACACCGACTTTGTGCAATAACGAAACAAGGAGCAAACGATGTCACAGCCCTTTTCCTATGAACTCAAGCATATCTGCAAGCAGTCCGGCGCAAGGCTCGGTGTACTGCACACACCCCACGGGGACATTGAGACGCCGATCTACATGCCGGTGGGCACCGCAGCCACGGTCAAGGCCATGACGAGCCGGGAGATGGAGGAAATCGGAACGCAGATCCTGCTTTCCAACACCTATCATCTCCATCTGCGCCCCGGCGAGGATCTGATTCAGGAAGCCGGTGGCCTGCACACCTTCATGGACTGGCACAAGCCGATTCTCACCGACTCCGGCGGATTCCAGGTCTTTTCGCTCGCCGGCATCCGCACCATCAAGGAGGAAGGGGTCACCTTCCAGAGCCATATCGATGGTTCCCGCCACTTCATCGGACCGGAAACCAGCATGGACATCCAACAGGCATTAGGATCCGATATCGCGATGGCCTTTGACGTATGCACCGCCTATCCCTGCACCTGGCAGACCGCCAAGGACAACATGGACCGGACACACCGCTGGGCCGAGCGCTGCAAGAAATACCATTCGCGCGAAGACCAGGCACTCTTCGGTATCGTCCAGGGCGCCTTCTTCAAGGACCTGCGCATTGAAAGTGCCAAAGCGCTGGCCGACATGGACTTTATCGGCTACGGCATCGGTGGTCTCTCTGTGGGTGAGCCCAAGCCCATCATGTATGAGATGCTCGAGGAAATGATGCCCTATATGCCCGACCTGAAGCCCCGCTATCTGATGGGCGTAGGCTCTCCCGACTGTCTCATCGAAGGGGTATTGCGCGGCATAGACATGTTCGACTGCGTTCTGGCCACCCGCATCGCAAGAAACGGAACCATCCTCACCAGCAAGGGCCGAGTGGTCATCAAGAACGCCCAGTATGCCCGCGATTTCGGTCCCATGGACGATGAGTGCGACTGCTATGCCTGCACGCACTTCTCCCGCGCCTACGTGCGCCATCTGTTCAAGGCCGGAGAAATCACTGCGGGCCGCCTGGCCAGCATTCACAATCTCCGCTTCCTGATCCATCTCATGGAGCAGGTCAGACAGGCGATCGCAGAAGACCGTTTCCTGGATTTCCGGAAGGAATTCTACGAAAAGTACGACATGACCAAGAATTTCTGATATACCCCGGAGGTACCCATGGATATCCAGCCTTTTCTCGTTGAAGAATGGATGAACGCCTACGAAACCGGCGCGAAATACAACATTGCAGAGACCTGCGTAGACTCCATATCACTCGATGAGCTCTTCCGCCTGACGGGAGAAAGCAGGGATGCATTCTTTGCGCGCTTCGCTGCACGCCGTCTTTCCTACGGCGACATCGAAGGCTTGCCTGCCCTCAAGAAGGGCATCTGCGGTCTCTATCACACGTTGCAACCCGAAGATATCGTCACCACACACGGCGCCGCAGGCGCCAACCATCATGTGTTCTATTCCCTGATTCGGCCGGGCGACCGTGTGATCTCTGTGATGCCCACCTATCAGCAGCTGTACAGCATCCCCGCTTCCTTCGGTGCGGATGTACAGATCCTTCATCTTCGCAAAGAGAACGGGTATCTTCCCGATCTGGATGAGTTGAGAAAGCTTGCCACACCCGGCACGCGCATGATCTGCATCAACAATCCAAACAATCCTACCGGTGCCCTGATGGACCGTGAGATGCTCCTTGCCATCGTAGAGATTGCACGAAGCTGCGGCGCCTATCTCCTATGCGATGAAGTCTACCGTCATCTGACACAGGAAGACGGTTGGAGCGAATCGATTGCCGATCTCTATGAGAAGGGCATCTCGGTGAGCAGCATGTCCAAGGTATTCTCGCTAGCCGGGATCAGGCTGGGATGGATCGCCACCAGGGACCATGAGGTTGTCCGTACACTCCTCTCCCATCGCGACTACAATCTCATCTCCTGTGGCGTGTTTGACGAGGCAGTAGGTGCACTCGCGCTCTCCCACGCAGATACCATGCTTGCCAGGAGCCGGAAGATCGTGCGTGAGAATCTGGAAATCCTTGATCGATGGGTGGACAGTGAAAAGCATGTAAGCTACGTCAAGCCCAATGCCGGTACGACAGCCCTGGTCTGCTATGACCTGGATATGCCTTCCTACCGCCTGTGCGAAGCGATGTATCATAAGACCGGTGCCTTTGTTACCCCTGGTGACTGCTTTGAAGAACCCCAGAGCATGCGCATAGGGTATGCGTACGGAAGGCAGGACCTCGAGCAAGGGCTGAATGCAATCAGCGCATTCTTTGCAGAGCAATAGCAAAACGGATGCATCACGTTTTCTGTAACGAATCTCAATATATGCGATATTTCTACGAGCTTTATCCAACTGATGAAGCAACAACGGCGTTTAATTCTTCCCCTTCTGGGGGCGAATTAAGCGCCGTTGTAAATCGTCCCCAACTTGGGGACGATTTGAAAGATGTCATTTTTCCAGACCAAATCGATTGTTTTTTATGCGATTTGGTCTGGGATCTAGAGATCTGTTTCTCTTGCAATTCAGCGGCCCAGGGGCTTATGCTGTTCTTGTGATAGGTGAATTGTACCTATTGGGTCGAAAAAGATGCGATTGGAGGTGCTAGTATGGCTACAATTACTGTTCCGATGATTGTTCCTGAAGACATGGCACCATATTTGAATAATATGGATTCAGGAGATGTGTTCGCGCGAAATGCGATGCTTCTCTATCCCTTTATTCGGAATTTGACCATATCTCATGGC
>JAFUZB010000175.1 GCA_017476845.1 Clostridia bacterium | reverse complement strand
TTATCTCAAGGCCTACGCGATCGATACCCTGCTTGTGAGTTTCTTCTTCTGCTTTAACGGTTTCTATAACGGGTACGGAAGAACGCGATTTTTCATGATCAAGGGCCTCATCGGGGCCTTCTGCGTCAGATTGCCCGTGTCCCTCCTCATGAGCCGGATCCAGCCGCCGTCCCTCTTCAGAATTGGCCTGGCCGTTCCGATGTCCTCGGTGGTCCAGAGCATCATGTGCTCGGTGTACTTTGTCTTCCTCCGGCGCGCGCCGAAGGCAGAGGGGCTGGGGTGAGGAAAAAGGGGAGGTGCCCGCCATAAAAAAGAAAAGACCGTGCAATGCGAAACCCGGGCCTCCGAATGCAGGGAGGCCCGGGCGTTTTCAGTCAAGCGGGAGAGCGGACAGGACGGCGACAAGGAGCAGGTCGGGATCCCCGGAGGGCAAAAGATGCTGCACTGTCTCCTCGTCCGTGACAGGGGAGAGCGTCATGGATACCCCTGCGGCGGGGGTGGATTGGCCTTCCGCGGGAAGGGCGGCGTAGAGGGAAAAAAACTCATCTTTGCCGGAAAGGCTTTGGAGGGCGGGAAATGCCTTGGTATCCAGGGCGAGATAGAGGCTGCCTGTCTCGTCCTGTACGCACAGGTAGGGGGCAAGGGAAGTGCTCGGGGTGCCGCCTGTGGCGAGCAGCGTCACGGCATAGAAGCCCCGGCCGCTGCTTATGGCTTCCCTAAGGGCATCTCCCGCAAGCAGATCTTCGGATGCCAAGCCTTCAGCAGGCGATGCGGTGAGTAATCTTCGCAGGACCTCCTGCTCGTCCAGGGCGGTGGACAGCTGTCCCTTCAGGGCAAGGACGGCCGCATCCGCCTTTTTCGCGGTATCCTCCGCCTCAACCTTTGCGTTCTCTGCCTGGGCGAGGCTGTCTGTGAGGGAGGCGATCTCCTCCTGTGCGTGCTTGAGGGCTGCCTCTTTTTGCGAAAGCATTTCTTCACTTTGGGTAAGACGGGAGGTGGTCTCCGTGAGACGATCCTCTGTCTCGCCGAGCTTGGTTTGCGTGTCCGACAGGGTCTTCGCGGTTTCATCCAGGGTCTTTTCGGTCGCCTGCAGGGCATCTGCGGTTTGCTGGTACTGGGCGCTTGCGCGCTCAAGGGAGGCGGCGGTATCCGCAAGCTTCTCCTGGGTCTTCCCGAGGGTGAGGCGACTTTCCTCCAGCGCCTTCTCCGTATCGGCCTTTTCCTGCGTAACGCTAGCGAGCGATGCGGTCAGCGCCTTGGCATTTTCCCGGCTTTCTGCAATCTCTGCTTCGAGGGAGGAGATGTTCTCATGGGCGCTTTCCAGGGCGCTCTTTTGGTGCTCCAGGTCCTCTTTTGCCGCGTCCAGGATGCCCTGCGTGATTTCCTCCTGCAGGCGGCTTTCGGCAAGGTCCTTTTCCAGGCTTTCGTTGAGGGTCTGAAGGGTTGCCTGGCTTTCCTCCAGGGCGGAAATATCTTTTTGGAGGGATTGATTGCGCGATAGGTTCACGATGTTCCAGACGAGAAGCAGTGCCGCGAGCACCGCGAGAAGATAAGGCAGTTTATTTTTCACACGGATTCCTTCCTTTGGCTGCAATGCATGGGCCCGGGATTGCTCCCGGGAAGAGAAAGTGTAGCATGTGCCGCCTGCCCGGTCAATGTTCTGGAACGCGGGGAGTGGGCGCACAAAATGCCATTGACAACCCCTGCCCCTTTCGCTAGAATCTCCGCCACTGACACGTTTGCGTTTGTAAACCTCTGCCGAAAAAAAGCGGGCAGGGGTTTTTGTATGCCCTGCCGGAAAAGGAGAATAGAATGCAAAGCGTGACTGTGGAAAGCTTAAGCAAACAGTACGTGCGCAGGAAAAAGGCGGAAGGCCGCTTTTTTCGCGTGCGCGAGACCATTGATGCCATTGACGGCATCTCTTTCCGGATGGACGCCGGGGAGATTGTGGGCCTCGTCGGCCCCAATGGCGCGGGCAAGTCGACCCTGGTAAAGACCATGACCGGGATCCTGACGCCCACGCGCGGTACCTGCCGCATCCTGGGCTATGTTCCGTGGGAGGAAAGACGGCGCTATGTGCGCCATATCGGGACCGTCTTCGGACAGCGCCCGCAGCTGTGGTGGGATCTGCCCGTTGGCGATTCGCTCCGCCTTCTTCGGGATATCTATGCCCTCCCCGAGGGTGACTTCAGGAAACGGATGGAGGAGCTCACAGGAGAATTGGAGATGGAAAGCTTTCTGGATGCGCCCCTGCGCACGTTAAGCCTTGGGCAGCGCATGCGCGCGGAGCTTGCCGGTGCCCTGTTGCACTGCCCAGAGCTTCTCTTTCTGGACGAACCGACCATCGGGCTGGATGCGGTGAGCAAACTGAAGCTGCGCGCTTTTCTCAAGTCGGAGAACGAAAGACGGGCAACGACGATTCTGCTCACCACCCACGACACCTCGGACCTGATGACCATGTGTCCGCGCGCCCTTGTCCTGGGGCACGGGAAACTTCTCTACGACGGGGAAATGTCGCAGCTGCTCTCCCGCTATGACCGGGAGAAAACCCTTGTCTGTACGTTTCATAGTCGGCCGGACTTATCCGCGCTGCCCTGCGCGATCCGGGTGGCGGAAAACGGGGAGCAGGACACCTTTACCTGGTCTGCTCAGGCGCTTTCTGTCGAGGAGGGAGTGCGGCGCATTCTTGCCCTTGGGCCGGTTCGGGAGATGCGGATGCAGGAGACGGACGCGGATGAGCTCATCGCGCGCATGTACAGGGAGATGAGGGTGTGAGAAAAGTCAAACCGTACCTTACGGTCTTTCGTCTCCAGGCGCTCCGGGAGCTCAGCTACCGGGGTGCGGCGCTCGGCGGCATGATCACGCAGCTCTTCTTTGGGCTGGTGCTTATCGCGGTATACACTGCCTTTCTCACGCAGGAGGGCGCGGACACGGCGGCGCTTCGGCATATGGCATCGTATGTCTGGCTCCAGCAGATGTTTTTCTGCGGTCTCCTCTCCACGGACGGGGAGCTAGTGGGGCAGATCATGACAGGATCCTTCGCAGGGACACTGCTTCGTCCGGTGGACCAGCATGCCTTCTTCTTTATGCGCAACCTCGCCATGAAGCTCTTCGGCTCCCTGATGCGATTTGCGCCGATGCTTGTGTGCCAGGTGCTTCTGCCGGAGAACTGTAGGCTGCTTCCTCCGGCCTCCTTCCCGCACTTTCTGGGCTTTTGCATTACGCTGCTGCTCGGACTTAG
>JAFUZB010000174.1 GCA_017476845.1 Clostridia bacterium | reverse complement strand
GTGGGTGTCGCGGCGGCCACCTATATCATGGATAACGGCATCTGTCTGGAGGAATTCCATGAACAGCTGCAGGCAGCCATCGACAGCTTCATTGCAAACGGCGGTGACCCTGCTGTGGTCGACCCGTATATCCAGCGCTCAGCCCAGTAACCAATGAGCCGTTTATTCGCTCAATGCTTGAATTGAGGATAGACGTCATTGGCATGCTCAAGGACTGCAAACAACAATACCGGTACAGGGGAAAACTGTATAACCTTACAGGGATTTGGGGATTCATCCACTTGGATAAAGGCAATCGCTCTGGAATATGGGGCTCAGTTATCGTACAAACCAAGTACTCTCAAATTTCCGTGAAGATCATCTTTGCACAGAATCGCAATAAGAGGAGCGAATATGTCCTCATCCTCTCTACTGATATAGACCTGACGGAAGAACAGATCATACAGTATTACGGAAATCGCTGGATCATAATCTGCAAAAGATGTATAAGGCAGGATCATTCAATGCGGTAGGGAAATAACGATATGAGACTTCCGATTTGGACATAAGAATTGTGCAGTTGGCATGAAAAGTGCTGTGGCAGTCAGTATCGTTTAGGCTCCATTGACGGTCTTGGTATAATATGTTACCATGATACCAACAGCTCCCTCAGGCCTCTGTGGCAACACATGCACACTTGAGGGCGTTCTGTATTTATGAAAGTTTTACATGACAGAGAACGAATACAAAACGATTGATAAGCAGACCGAGATGCCCGAATATGAAGTTGAGGAAGGGTGACTGTCGCTGGAAGGTGTGTGGAAGGCAAAGTGCAAGCAGAAGATTATGGTGAAATATCAGAATCCAACCTTCAAACAGCGTACCGTCTCTTTCGAAGAAAACACCATACAGATCATCCAGCACGAGATTGACCGTTATAACAGGGTGTTGATATAGCTATGAACATTGCTACCATGGCGCTCTGGCTCCGTGCTCACTGGGCGCATAGACGCAAGAAGTGTAACTTGTATTATAACTTTTGAATAGTCCTGAATAAAGTGTTTGCATGGCGAGAAGAATAAGTTGGTTACAAATTGTAACCAACTCAAATTGAGATCATCAAAGATTGATATCGGAGGATTATGATATGAGCGGGAAACGGATATCTCTCATACTTATGCTTGTGGTAATAGTATGTTGGGCGTCTACGGCTCTGGCAACTAATTTTGTTATTCCTGCCGGAACCAAGGTGATAGAGGCGGAAGCTTTCTATGGAAACACTATGATGACATACGTTACGTTGCCGGAAGGTTTGCTGAGCATACAGTCTAAGGCCTTCGCGAATACGGGACTGACAAATGTGAGACTGCCGGATTCTCTGCAGACTGTAGCGGAAGACGCGTTTGAAGGGTGTTCAGGTCTGAAATTCAGCGCTACAGAGGGAACCATAGCTTATGTCCAGGCTGTGCAGTACGGGTGGATTGTGCCGGAAAAAGATACGGATGGATCAACACAGATAATTCTCCCGGAAAAGCTCACGGCCGGAGCAGACTTGACGATACTGGTTAATGGCCCATCATCAACGTTGCGCCATACCGTTTATCTCTATAATCCAGAGAATCACTGGTTGGAGTCTAAGGTGATTAGTTCGTCCTCCGGGAAAGCGACATGGCCAGGATATGTGCTGGAAGAGCGTACGACATATCGTGTGATGGTAACCACAATTACCAGCGATGCCGAACCGCGGGCCGCTGTGATTCGAAATATAGATGTGGACGGAAATAAACCCGCTCCATCGGCTATGACATTGCCGGAAACCATTCCGAATAGGCAGCTAGCCCGGCTAGATGTTTCGATGTACGAGGATGTGTATCTTCAGATTCAACTGATTTCCGCGACCGGAGAATCTGTAGGCGGCTGGGATATCGGCACTCGGGATATGGGAGATGAGGGAACTGTCGATTTAGATATTTGGTATGAAACCGGATATCTTCAGGCAATGCGGATCAGTTATTCGATTTATCAGGACGGCCTTTGGTCCGCTATGTCGAATGCGGTGGAGATTCCTGTAACGGAAGATGAAGGAATCCTTGAAAGCCTTTATGAGTTGAATTGTCCGAAGGAAATACAGAATGGACAGGATATGACGGTGTCTTTTACCTATGCAGAGGATGTGACCTTCTATTCTGTATCAATTAGTGAATTCAGTTCCGAGGCGAATTCGTACAATTCGGAGGTATATTATACTTCATCAAGAAACTGTACGGGCAGTACGGAGCTAGTGATACCTGGTGCATGCCTGGAGGCGGGGGAGTATCTGCTCCATCTACATCTTGAGACACCGAGGAATGGTCCTTATAATTATGTACAGAGGATAATCCGGGTTACGGGAGAGCGCTCAGGTATCGCTCCAACTTTGAGTACGAGTAATAATATCTTATATTCTGAGCAGGATGCGACTTTGGAAGTCCATACTATGAATGTGGACGATGCTGAGGTTGCTTGCCTGAGAATAGACTATAATAACAATGGGTATAGCGAGATTGGATATGAATATGTCAATATGGGTGAAAATGGGGAATGCTCATATCGATATAGAAATTACTACGAACTTTATGAGGACGGACTTGTTTCAGTTCGGGCATCAGTGAAGAATGAAAATGGCTGGTCGCCTTTCAGTGAACCTGTGACAATCGTACTGAAAAAGCCGGAGCAGTTGGAAGAAGCGAAGGTGAAAGTTGCCAGCGAATACCGTTCTGGTGAGGATATTACTTTCAGTTTTGCTTCGATAGAGAACGCGCGTACCTATCGCGTTGATCTTTTCGGTCAATATGGAAATACAAGCTATTTGAGTATATACTCCATGGACGCCTTACCTGATAAGGAACTGATAATTCCAGGGTATGCCATATCAAGTGGTATCTACAGGTTAATAGTGTATGCTTATGCGCCAGGATATAAAGCCAGTGAACATACAGAAATGATTCATGTTATCGGGAAACGGCCAGAGGCATCGGAGGTAATTCCCACATTTGAAGAATTGCATGTTCATCGGTCGGCTTCTTTCCTAATTGATTCGGAGAATGTTAGCAATATTAGGATTCAGTACACATATTCATCGGATAACTCTATAACCGGAGTTTTCACAGAAAGACTGACACCTGTGGATTCCCAGACCGAGTGGAAATTATATATTGAAGAATATACTGGATGGCAGATTGAACTCTCGTTTGCAATGCAGTCGGATGGCATCTGGAGTGAGTGGAAGAAACTGACATATACGATTCTGGATGCGCCAAAACTCGATGAACCCGTAATACATGCAGAGTCTGAATACGAAGCGGGAAAGGATATCATTTTATCCTTTGACGCAGTAGAGCATGCTACAAGATATACATACCATTTATATAGCAAGTCGTATGATTATGATCTCATGTCATGGATGAGCACCAGCGGTTCATTGCACTTTAGTGCCAGGGATCTGAACTCCGGGAAGTATTTATTGTCTGTGACAGCTTCTGGAGAAGATTATGTCAGCAGTACAAGCACAGCCGAATTCTCTATAGTCGGAGTAAAAGCGAGTGCGCCAGGAGTCACTGTAAATAAGACGATTGGTTGGGAAGATGAGGCATTTACATGGTCCATCAATAATGAGAACGCGGATCTGATTTATTACAACGTTTCTACGCCTTCCGTTTCAAACTGGACATCAGGCAGTATTTCTCCGCGAGGAGAGACGACACTATTCTCAAGATCCCATAGCGATGAAGGTAAGTATACGTATAGATTCACCGTTCTGGAGAATGGAAAATGGACGGAATGGTCGGTGCCAATCACTGTTACAGTAAATGCCCTTCCGATCCTTGAAAGGGCCGTAGTAGAGGTAAATACTTCCCTTACAGCGGGGCAGGATCTGGTATTCCGATTTGCTCCTGTATCTGGTGCGGAATCTTATCGAGCATTTCTTAAGAATATTATCAGCGGAACGACAATATACAGATGGGACGATTCGGATGTTATTCCGAATGCCAATCTGACGGTGCCGGGGTACCTATTGACAGGCGGAACCTATGAATTAAATGTGACGGCCATCGCTAGTGAAGCCAAATCCAGTACTGAGACAACGTTGATTACTGTGACGGGCAAACGTCCGCAAGGACCACAAATAACTGCAGAAACAACGCCGATTCGAATCCGAAGCACAGCCGTTTTCCTGATTGATACGCCTGATGCGGAGGCTGTTCAGGTGAAGTATCAGTATTACAGAAATGACAATGATTACTTTGGTGAAACCATGGTTGCGCTGGAAGCCACTCCCCCGACAACGCGCTGGGAACATATTGTCAATAGATACAATGAGGGCTATCAACTGAGCATCGGTGTTTCTGCAAAGGTAGACGGAATCTGGAGTGCTTGGAATTATAAGGAGTATACTGTTGAGGGCCTGCCGCTATTGGATGAAGCGGTTATTCATGTGGAAAAGAGTTACCAGGCGGGAACAGATATTACGTTGAGCTTTGATAGCGTTGAGCATGCGACCAGGTATGAATATCGATTGTACAAAGGGGAAAGTACCAGCTCTTTGTCGTCTAATACCGGTTCTGCTGCGGCAAGTCTCTTCAGAAACGGTTACCAGATGGAAAATGGCACCTATCGTTTTGAGGTCACTGCGCTATCTGATGACTACGTATCCAGTACTAAGGTGGAATACTTTGTCATCGAAGGAGAACGCCCTAAAGCTCCCAAGGTTTCAATTAGTAGCAGTGATGTCAGGGTTCGGGAGTATTTCGCATTTACCATTGATACAACAGATGCCAGCGCGCTGCGCTATAGAACAAATGAATACAGTGTTTATGGTATTAATGTGTTCGAAGATTCCACAGTCTACAGGACATATCAGTACTATTCTGGCTCTTATTCCTATCAGTTCTGTGTTCAGAACGAAGAAGGAATATGGAGTGATTGGACCGAAGCGTATCCTGTCACTGTGACTGAATATGATCCACTGGATGAACCTGTGATTCGTGCGAAGAGTGAATACATGCTTGGGGAGGACATTACAGTCGAGATCAGCCCTGTACAAGACGCGACCGGCTATTCGGTATATCTCTATGATGCAAATGGTACGAGTGTCATTAGTAGGTCACTGAACCAGGCAGAGGGTGGAACTGTGACGCTAAATGGATATTCGATTCCCAGGGGTTCACTCACACTGAGGGTTCTCGCTTCCAATGCAAATGTCAGCAGTAGTATCAGTCAACCAATTCGGGTCATTTCGGGCACAAGACCCTCAGCTCCGGGAGTAATACCTCCAGAGAGCACGACATTGACAAGTTCTGGCTATATCACTTTCCAGATCAATGCCGTGGAGGCTACGAAGTATGCGGTTCGGTATTACACAGTAGGAAACACAAATAATCCCACTTACAGTGAAGGAACTATTTCTGAGGGAGAATCATCTGCTAACTACAGAACTTACTTCTCAGCGAACAGTGGAACGCAGGTGAATTACAGTTTTGCTATTAATGTGGATGGCGTCTGGTCAGAATGGTCCACAGCGATAACCATTTCCGCTGAGTGACAAGTTATCGACATTATGGTACATGAGAGGAAATGGGATACGCTTAAAACCAGGATGCAAAAGGTATACATAGGAGGGATAATGCGTGGATTATTGTCCTTGCTATTGCTATGCTTATCGATGCCGTGATTTTCGATGGGGTTCAAAAAACAAGTCATGGTAAAAAGGCCTGCGAGGCAGAAAAAGTCGTGTTGGAGCTGCGCTTGAAAGCAATATTGTCATTTGCTAAGTTTATCCAATGCGCACCAACAGTATTCAACTCTGCGCATAAGCCTTTCGGGGCATAGGTCTATGCTAACCACCTGCAGCATGCTTTATCAGCGTTATCCATAGATTTGTGACTCAGTGAATCATGAATTTGAACTTGATCCCAAAGTGATGATCACTAAGCTTTCTTTTATGCATCCCCGGAAGACACACGAAGGTGGCACGTGAGAAGAATAGAACAGACTCAAGTCCTGCTTAGTCCGTCGGAAACCTTTGTAAACACTACGTTTGCAAGGGTTTCTTTTTTGAAATCCGTGCTACTGCTTTACGCTAGGAAAATGTGTGTATCGAAAAGGTGAAGGATATGCTATCATTGGCGCGCAAGGAAGGAGAAGGAAAGTCAGTGAGTACAAAACTGCTCTTTTTTGATGTTGACGGGACACTGCTAGACGACAGAACACATACTTTGCCACGCTCGGTTGTACCAGCGCTGGAGCAGGTCAAAGCGAAGGGAAACCGGATCTTTGTCAATACCGGGAGAACCCTGTGCAATATGGAGCGCGAAGTGCTAGCGCTACCGCTGGACGGGTGCATTATGGGGTGCGGAACCCGGGTGATATGCGGGAAGGAAACGCTCAGATGTGTGGAGTATGACTTCAAAGACTCCATGCGGATGCGGGACATCATCGCCAGGGCAGATATCCCCTGCGTGTACGAGTGTGATACCGGAATCTACTTTGACACGCCCTATTTTGATCTTCCCCAGATCCAAGGGTTCTGGAACTTTTCCAGTGCCCGAGGGATTAACCGGATGATCACCCCGGAGGACGAAGCGTTCCGCGCAGTGAAGACGTTCATGTTCGCGGAGGCACAGCGGATTGAGGCGCTTATGGCACAGCTTGCACAGGCAGGTATGCCGTATACCGCGATAGATCGCGGGAATGACGGGTGGGAGGTTGTACCTGCCTCCTGCTCCAAAGCCAACGGCAT
>JAFUZB010000173.1 GCA_017476845.1 Clostridia bacterium | reverse complement strand
CTGCGTCAGGCAATCTCAGCAGCTCCAGGACCTGATCTGCCGCCTCCTCCGCGCTGCATATGCCAGGAGAAAGGATATGTTCGAGCATGGCAAAATACAATCCGCCGACGAGAAACTGCTTTTGCAGTGCCTGCATTGCCTCCCCCACATGCCACTTGGATAGCATCTCCTCCAGATAGGCCGTAAAGGGTGCATAGAGCAGGCGATCCAGCCCATTGACCTTGAGGAGCCGTATGTCACCCGCATAGGTTGCCCAGAAGGAAAAGCACAGTGCAAGCGCTTCCCGCATGGTCATGCTTTTGCATGCGTTCACTTCCGCTTCGTATTCCTCAAAGATACGGGCGAGTCTGTCCTCCAGCACCTCCTCCTTGGTTGCATAGTGCCGATAGAAGGTGAGCCTCGCCACCCCCGCCCTCCTTGTGATCTCGCTGATGGTTATCTGTGCATAGGGCTGTTTCTCCATAAGCTCGGTCAGTGCCGTTGCAATCCATTCCCGGCTCTGCCTGCTCTGTGCGCTTTCTGCCATGTCGTTTCCCTCCAAGCTGTAACACTCACGCCCGTTTTGTATCTTCCGGGCGCTGCCATCCGGCACTATAATCCAAGTGTAACAGTTGTTACAGTATGCGAAAGCCTATCAGCAAAGGAGCAGCATGTCAATGAACACGGTAGCCCTTATCCTTCTTATCATCAGCGGATGTGCTTGGACCATCGTCTATATCGATTCGATTCGCATGGGCTTTAGGGACAAAACGTACTGCATGCCCTTGTGGGCACTGGGACTCAATATCTGTTGGGAGATCATCTATTCCTTCGACGGCTTCTCCCATCCGAGTGTACAGCTCATCGCCAACACGGTGTGGGCGCTGTGCGATATCCTCATCGTCGTCACCTACTTCCGCTACGGGAAAAGCAAATTGCCCGGCCGCCTCAAGTCCGTCTTTCTCCCTTACTCCCTTCTTGCCTTCTTCACCTGCCTCATGATTCAGTTGGCCTTCTATCTTCACTTCCCCGACAGCATTGAAGCTGCGCAATACTCCGCCTTCCTGCAGAATGTCGCGATGTCCGTCCTCTTTGTGGTCATGCTCTGCCAGCGGGGCACAAGCGATGGGCAGTCCATGCTCATCGCCGTCGCCAAATGGGTCGGCACCCTGGCCCCTACCCTGCAGCAGGGCCTGGTACAGAACTTCAACATCTACATTCTGATCATGGGCGCCCTGTGCTCTGTATGGGACCTTCTCTATATCTTCCTTCTCCGGCGGAAGTTCGCGGAGGAAAAGCAGGGCTGAAAACCACGGTTTTTGAAAAGGACCCGCACGTAAAAGTGCGGGTCCTTTTCAATGAATGCTCTTTCCAAGTGCGGGATCAAAGAACTCCTTGCCGGCAAACACCGCAAGCTTTTCCCGGAGCAGCGCCTCATCCTGCTCGCTGTACGGGTGGGCCAGGCATTCCTCGATATGCTCGACATTGAACGAGAAGCTCTCGAAGTTTCCCGGAGGCACCAGGGTATCCACCCCCAGGGACAGGGCATACTTCATCGCCGCCAGGGCGAAGTCGGCCTCCTCGACATCAATGGGCTTGCACCAGGACTTGGGATAGCGGGAGGCATAGCGCTCCGCATCGCTGTCCCATCTTCTCTCCACAAAGGATTTCATGCTCAGCACGCCCATGCCCTTTTCCTTGGCCGCCACCAGGAGACGTGCACCCATCCCATGCTTCATGTGCATCATCCAGTTGAACGGGAAGAGCACCGTGTCAAAGTCAAAGCGCCGGATGGCCTCCAGGGCGACCTCCTCGCTGTGCGCCGTGATGCCGATATGGCGGATCAGTCCCTTCTCCTTGAGCTCCGCCATCATCTCCATGATACCGCCCGGTCCAAAGGCTGTCTCGACATCGCTCATTTTGGAGAGCGCATGCATCTGGTAGTTGTCAAAATAGTCGGTGTGCAAGAGCCGTCTGGACTCCTCAAAGAGCACGCGGGCCTCTTTGGCCGTCCTCGCCTCCGTCTTGCAGGCCAGATAGATTTTGTCACGGTAGGGAATCAGCGAGTTCCCCAGCTTCAGCTGCGCGTCCCCGTAGGTCGGCGCAACATCGAAGTAATTGATGCCCTGCGAGATGGCCCATTCCACATGGCGGTCCGAATCGGCCTGCACTTCATCGGTCGAGACAATGCCGCCGTAGACGACGGCCGACACATTGATCCCGGTCTTTCCCAGCGCTCTGTACTGCATAAAGCTCCTCCTGTCCTTTGTCCTGCCTCGCTGTGCCCGCGAAAGGATGCCCCTCCCGGGCGGTATGGCCCCATTGTGAACCCGGATAATACGCCTGTCAATACACAGAGGAAAAGGACAGAAGATCCTACTTCTGTCCCCACACTTTACTTTGCGAGCTCCTCTTTCACGACCTGCAGGGCCTTTTCCAGGGTCTCCATGGGAATATTGAGCGCCGGAAGCAGGCGCACCCTGTCCTTGGCCGTCAGGCAAAGGACACCCTTTTCCAGGCAACCCATGACCACATCCGCCGCCTTTCTCTTCTCCGGGAGAATGCCAATCATGAGTCCGCGCCCCGAGACCTCCCGGACGCCCTGTGCCTGAGAAAGCTCCGTGAGGATATACTTTCCCTTCTCCTGTACCCCGGCAAGAAGGGCATCATCCAGCCTGTCCACAATCGAGATCGCCCCTGCGCAGGCCACAGGATTTCCGCCAAAGGTCGAGCCGTGATCCCCGTGTCCCAGCACATGCTCTGCCTTCTCCCCGATCAGGCAGGCCCCGATGGGCAGCCCGCCGCCAAGCCCCTTGGCGGTAGTCACCACGTCAGGCTTAAGACCCGCATGCATGTAGGCGTACATCTCTCCCGTGCGCCCGTTCCCTGTCTGCACCTCATCGATCATGAGAAGCACGTCATGGGCCTGAGCAAGCGCCTGGACCGCCTGCAGATAGGCGTCATCCACCACGCATACGCCGCCCTCCCCCTGGATAACCTCCAGAAGGATGCCGGCCACCTTCTCCTTGGAAAGCACGGCCTCTATCTCCGCCACATCTCCCGCATGGACGTGCACAAAGCCCGGCGTGAGCGGCTGAAAAAGCTCATGGTAATGTTCCTGTCCGGTTGCGGCGAGCGTGGTGAGTGTGCGCCCATGGAAGGAATTGTGCAGTGTCACGATCGTGCCATAGGCACTGCCCTTTTTCTCCTGCGCATACTTTCTTGCCACCTTGATGGCGCACTCGTTGGCCTCCGCGCCGCTGTTGCCGAAGAAGACCCTCTTCACGCCCGTTTTCTCGCATAGCTTTTGGGCAAGCACGGCACAGGGGGAGGTATAGTAGAGATTGGAGGTGTGCTGAAGCTGCCCGAGCTGTGCCGTCACGGCCTGCGTCCACACGGGATCCGCAATTCCAAAGGAGGTCACGGCGATACCGCTGCCCAGGTCAATGTATTCTCTGCCTGTTTCGTCCCATACGAGACTCCCGCTGCCCTTTACAAGCGTCACGGGAAAGCGGGCATAGGTGTCCGCCACATACCTGGCATCTGTCTCACGGAT
>JAFUZB010000172.1 GCA_017476845.1 Clostridia bacterium | reverse complement strand
TGCCGTTCCCTACGGGAATATCATGTTTGGCACGCTGATCTTTTCCGAGGACGGGGAATATGACTATCGTCTCTACGAGGTCGTAGATCTGAACAAGAAAGACATTATCTATGACACGAAAATGTATACTGTTCATATTGTGGCAGAGGGAGGACGGGCCCGATCGGTGACGTATAATGGGACAGATACAACACCCATGTTCCGGAATCAGAAGGTCGATTTCAATTCGGACAAGCTGACAGCACGTAAGCTTTTTGTCGATACAGACGGCAAAGCGATTGAGTTGGTGGGAGGAGAGTTTTCCTTCCGGGCAACCGGTTCAGACGGGACAGTCTATACCGGGACGAACTCTGCAGATGGCATGGTTGTCTTTCGGGATAGCAATGGAAACGAGGTCAACCTTAATGCCCTGACAAACACTACGATGTTTACCATAACGGAAACGGATGAATCATATGTGGGCACAGTGCCGACAGGTCAGAGCCTGACATATGACGACAACACGTATTATGCAACCGCTACGGTGGCTACAAAGGCGGTGACGGTCGAACCGGTAGCGATAAATGACAACGACAAAGATACGACATATTTGACAGTAACGTTTGTTCCAAAAGATTCCGACGGAACGACTTACTATCTGAAGCCCCTACATGATCCTGCTTATTCCGAACTGCGCAGTGATGGAACTGTAACATTTACGGTTCCTGTAAGTAAGAACATGGAAAACATAATAGGAGATACATGGAGACAGTATACTTTTAAGTATGGAATTGGAAATTACTATAGTGGGGGAAAGGAGGTTGGAACAGTTTCGTTTGAGGCAAAGGGAGGAAACTGGGGACAGGATCCAGTTTCTATTCGTAACATCAAGGTGGATGAACAGGAATTATCAGCATCAACAAGAAGCGAAAAAACTGTGAGTTTACAATATGCAGATGACTCTTATCCGGTATTTGTCAACACATTGCAAAAGGATGAGCCAGAAACGGTTGGGTTTACTTTCATCAAAGTATGGGAAGATTTGAATAGCAATATCACCGATACCTGGCGAGAAGACATAACTGTCTCTTTGTATTCACAAAAGGGCAAGGTGGCTGATTTTGAACTGAATTCTGAGGGAGGAAGCTCCGGAGTGTATTCATGGACAGGAACTAAGAACGGAAACGGAACCTACATGTTCACGATCGCGAATCTTCCGGCCAAAGATGGCGAAGACATATTGAGTTACTATGTGACAGAAAAACAGTTGAAGGGGTATAGAATTCCGGTGTATGGTTTTATTGACAACAGCGGAGAAGTGAGGACTGAAACCACAAACATGGCAGTCGATGGTAAAGTCATTATAAATATACCGGAAGCGAGCTATGAGCTTCCTTCCACCGGCGGCCAGGGCACCAAACTTATCTATATTCTTGGTAGCATTCTGTTTATGTCCGCTGGTATGATGCTCTGGAGGAGACGGAGATATTTCTGATGCTCACGGTGGAACTATAAGCGGGTGTTGAGCGGCAACAGGTGAAGCTGGCGAGCATTATAGGAACTCATCTACGCAGCTAGCAAACAAAACTTCCCACAGAAAGCTGAAGTTGTCTTGGCAGCGAGTGAAGCAGTTCACCGAGTGTAGATGACAATCTGAGTAGCGGTTGAAGCTGCTGGTGACACAACCATTATTTATGTTAGTAGCTGTTCACGATACATTTCTTGCTCGTTGGTCTTGACGGTGGGCCCATTAGCTTTATAACCATAGTAGCAGTCCGAATTTTCCGGAATAATATGTGATGCGTCAGCTTTAAATGCCCCAGTTATTTCAGAAGTGTATTCTTCTGACCCTTGTAATTTGACTGCTAGATTCCTGAGTTGTGTGAATTCGCGGCGATAAATAGCTATTGTATTGTCTGCACATCTTGCCTCCTTCAACTTTTGAAGAACAGCGACTTCCAACTTAGAATAAAAAAATGTTTTCATATGCAGTACACTTCCTTTGAGGAGCAGAGATTATATACTGCAATCTATAAACAACAAACCATCCCGAAGATTTATCGTGAAAGTACTGTTATTTTAGAAATCTAAGCTTTTTCGGGAATAGTCAATGTTTCGGTATAATCCTCACTATCCCGATATAGGCATAGCAGCGATGAAGGGGCCGCCATTGCCTGGTGCATCCGGCGGTGAGAGAATACGGATTGAGGGATGCAGCCGATTATGGCTGTGTTTCTCGTTGCTTCAATCGTCACGAACGCTCGCAAATTCAGAATTTGGACATGGTTTGCTCGATCTGACACCTTGAAAAATTGGACTAATAGTGACATTGCTCTTATGATGGATTTATTGTATCCATTAAAGGGCATCAGACGACTAACAGATACCAAAAAATGAGCAAGGAAGGAGGCTCGGACGATGTCAATTAATATCGCTGTAGGAGACGAGAGCTTTGATGAAATCAGACAATCCGGGCTCTACTATGTAGATAAGACCGAACTGATATATGATCTTGTCGGGAAGACTAAGAATAAAGTCACATTATTCACCCGCCCGCGCCGATTCGGGAAGACGTTGAATATGAGCATGATGGAGAGCTTCTTCGACATCAATCGGGACAGCAAGGCCGTGTTCGATGGACTGGACATCATGAAGCATGATGAGTTTTGCGCTGAATGGATGAACCAGTATCCGGTGCTGTTCATATCCCTGAAGGATGTGGACGGGCTGGACTTTGAGAAGGCATATGGTAAGCTGAGAGTAATCCTTGCTGATCTTTGCAAAAAACACACTTTGCTTATTGGTAACGATGCCGTTGATCCCGCTGATAAAGTGATCTTCGAAAAATTAAGGTTCAATGAGGCTGGAGACGAGGATATTCAGAACTCCCTCAAAACCATCATGCGAATGATGAATGCGGTATATGGAAAGCCCGTGATCCTTCTGGTGGATGAATATGACGTGCCGCTTGCTAAGGCCAGTGAGAAGAACACAGAGCAAAACCGCTATTATGAGCAGATGCTCGATGTGATAAAAGGCATGCTCAGTATCGCTCTTAAGACAAATGAGTATCTGAAGTTCGCCGTGGTCACTGGATGCCTTCGCATTGCCAAGGAGAGCATCTTCACCGGCACGAACAACTTTGCTTCTTATTCTGTGTTAGAAGATCGATTCGGTAAATACTTCGGATTTACACAGGCAGAAGTTAACACCTTACTCGCAGACACAGAGTTATCCGACAAAGCTGACATCTTTAAGTCATGGTACGACGGCTATGTGTTCGGTAATACTCCTGTGTATTGCCCCTGGGATGTGGTCAGCTATATCTCTGCGCTGTTGTATGACCGAAGCGCAAAGCCGAAGAACTACTGGCGCAATACCAGTGGTAATGGGGTGATCAGGCAGTTTGTCGGGAAATTCCAAGTCTCCCGTAAGTTTGAAACACTGATGAACGGTGGAACAATCACGGAAGTCATTTCTGATGAATTGACATATGATCAAATCGAAGAGACAGAGCAGAACCTTTGGAATATCCTGCTGATGACAGGATATCTTACCAAGGCAGATTCCGCTGCTACAGGAGACGCTGTTGCGTTAAAGATTCCGAACAAGGAAATCGCAGGAATCTTCCAGGATTCTGTCGCTATACACTTCCGCGAGAAGCTGGAAATACCGAAGCAAGAGAAACTCATGGAAGCCCTGTGGGCTGGTGATACTGATACGGCATCGAAGCTGATGAGTGAGCTCCTGCGAAAGACTATAAGCTACATGGATTATCACGAGGATTACTATCATGCATTCCTCGCCGGAATATTTGTTGGACGGGGTTATGAAACAGAATCGAATAAGGAGAAGGGACTGGGTCGCCCTGACCTCCAGTTGTTCGATCAGGATCATGACCGCGCGATGGTGATTGAGGCGAAGAAAGCTGACAGTAAGAAGCTGATGGGTAAGGAGTGTGATGATGCCCTAAAGCAGATCGTTGATAACGAGTATGCTGTTAATCTACAGGACGAATTTAACGAGGTGTTCTGCTATGGCATCGCCTTTTTCCAGAAATCAGCGATGATAAAGAAACTGTAAAACACAGGTAACGGAAGTCCGGAGTGCGGTTACAGCCACGCCAACGGAACCCACTCGCTCCATGAATGTGATCAGGACATCGGTTCCCGCCCGGAAGCTGAAGGTGGCGGCATACTGCCGCGTATCTACAGATAAGGGAGACGAAGAATCGTCCATCCGCATCCAGCAAGAGCACTTCACTTTGGAAGCGGCAAAGCATGATGACTGGGAGTTCATCGGCATCTACGTCGACATTGTCTCTGGCACGAAGAAGGAAATACACAACACACACAGTCAGTTACAAATGGAGTTAATCATGAGGGCTATTCCATATTTCTGGAGTAGCCCTTGTGTTTGAGATTGTGACTTTAGCACATTGAAGCGGTGAAGCGTGACAAGTGGATGTGTCGGCAGTCACGACATGCATCAGGTGGAGAATCTTGTCAATCGTAGAAGGGAGAAGATGCTGGCTTGTCAGCGGGGGACAGGAAGATTCTCAACAATCTGAAGAACTATCCTATGGATCAGTTCTCCATGCATCGTGACGTTACACCCTCGGAGCTTCTGCCCTAGCCTGCTGCAGCCTGCCACTGCCACGCTCTGATCGCGCTATCGATTCGAAAGGATCAAAGGTTGGATACGCCCCGCGCATATTGCGCGAGGCGCTTTGCGTGGATGGGAAGCCCGGAGAATTCCTGTTGCCATGGGCATTTCCGCTTCACAACATGAGTTGGAATGTGGTGGCAATGCGAGGTGCTTTGCCTTTGCGCCGTAGGCTTTCAGGGTAGAAATGTCACCCAAACCACTCCGCGTGTCCCATGAAAGCATCCTAATGTCGAAAAAGTTTCCCATGACATGCTCAAAACTGTTGCGAAACAAACCAAAATATGCTACATTGTCCTTCGCGGCACATCATTACATGATCAATATATTCAGATCAATGGGCGAAAGATGAGGGAAAAGAGGAAACTTACCCATCACCTGCCTGTTAGATAAACATTAATTTTCAAGGAGGAACCCCCATGAAGAAAAGGATTTCCCTGCTTGTGGCAATGGTTATGGCGCTGTCCATCATCGTTGCTGCTGTCCCCGCCATGGCCGACAAGACCGTCATCACGTACTGGTCCAATGACCGTCATGATGAGGCCTACATGAGCGAAGTCATCGACAAGTTCAATGCAGAGCATGATGACATTGAGATCAACATGGTTATCATGACCGACGACTTTGAGAACTCCATTCTGCTTGCCATCGATGGCGGCACGGCCCCGGATATCGTAGGCCAGGCTGTCACGATCAAGAACATGGTGGACTATGATGCCGTCGTGGATCTTACGCCCTACATCGAGAAGGACGAAGAGTATCAGAAGGTCAACGATCCCTTCAACCACAAGTATGAAGGCCTCAACGCCATCGGCGATGCCATCTACTGGGTACCCTCCGGCCAGCGCTCTGGCGTTCGCATTGAATACAACAAGGCTCTCCTGGAAGCTTCCGGCTTCGAAGGCATCCCTGCTACTCTGCCCGAGTACATCGAAATGGCCAAGAAGATCACCGAAGACGGCAAGGCCAACGATCCTGTGACCTATGGTATCGGCTTCACCTCTTCCTCTCCCTTCGAGCGTCAGCTTGAAATGATGGCTCAGGTTTCCGGCGTGTTCTACTATGACTATGCCAACGGCAAGTTCGATTTCACCGGCTACAAGCCCTTCCTCGAGGCAGGCCGTGAGCTCGTCGCTGTCGCTTATCCGGATCAGCAGGGCGTGGATAACATGCGCGCTCAGTTTGCTGCAGGCGCCTTCGCCCTGTGGGGAAATGCCTCCCAGGAAGCCGGCGTTTTCACCAGCCAGTTCCCGATCACCGATTTCGAATGGGGCGTATCTCCCGTTCCGTCTCTTGACGGCGAGATCAAGGGCGCTCTGCAGGTGAACCCGAACAAGGGCTACCTCATCCTCAAGTCCTCCAAGAACCAGGATGCTGCCTGGGAAGTCGTCCGTTACCTTCAGAGCGAGGAAGTTCTGGTCGGTTACATGGAAGGCGGCTTCGATCTTCCGATTACCTCCTACATCGACGAGCGCGTCGACAAGTCCAAGATGGGCCGCATGGGCGAATTCTCCCTGCTGGACTATGAATCCGTGTATCCTGCCGTTCCCACCATTAACCTTCTGGGCGACGACTATCGCACCACCCTGTGGAATGCAATCATGGGCTACATCGATATCGACGAAGCTATCGCTGACCTGAACACCCGTTACAATCAGGCCTATGACGAGGATGTCTCCCTAGGATTCGTCCGCCGTCTGGTTGTGGAAGACTATGATCCGCTTCACCCCTCTGCCGGCACTGTGACCTGGCTGGAGCAGTAAGCAAAAGGCTGACTAAAGTAACCTGAAGAAGGCCGCCCGCGGAAGAGTGCATACCTGCCCGGGCGGCCTTTTCCGAAAATAAACCAAGCCAAGGTAAGCAAAAGGAGGTTTTCCGTGAGCAACTACGTCAACCCGCAGCTGGCACCGACCAACCGCTCGCCGCGGCCGGCCAATAAGAAGATGCGTCTCAAGGAGTCCGGCGGCCTCGCATCCGGTCTCATGCTGGCGCCTTCCATCATCTTCCTGGCTGTCTGCTCGGTCTATCCCTTCATCTGGATCTTCCGGTATATTACCTTCAACTATGACGGCATTCCCGCACATACAAGGTATACGGGACTGCGCAACTTCACGACCATGCTCGCGGATACCAAGTTCTGGTCCAGCGTGGGCACGACCTTTGAGTATGCGCTCTGGAAGCTCGTCTTCATCATCCCGCTGGCCCTGGTCATGGCCGTGCTTCTCAACCAGAAGCTGCGGGGTTCCAGCTTCTTCCGCGGCGTCTTCTTCATGCCGACGGTCATCTCGTCCTCTATCTCCGGCATGATCTTCACCTTCATCTTTGCCACCGGCAACGGTATTCTCAACGGCATTCTCCAGAACCTGGGGATCATCAACCAGCCGGTGGGTTGGCTGACCGATACGGCCGTTGTCATGGCCGCTGTCATCATCATGTCGGTGTGGGCAGGTTTTGGTAACTATATGCTCTACTTTGTCACCGGCATGACGAGCATCCCCGAGGATGTCTATGAGTCCAGCCGCATCGACGGTGCCAACGGTGTGCAGACCTTCTTTAAGATTACGCTGCCTATGCTCGCGCCCGTCCTTAAGGTGGTTCTCATGCTCGCCATCACCGGCGCCTTCAAGGACTATGAGGCCATCATGGTGCTCACCAACGGCGGCCCGGGCACACGCACGAACGTCATGTTCCTGTATATCTATAACCTCATCTTCGGTACCGGTGCCAACGCCACACGCCAGATCGGCTATGGCGCGCTCCTGTCCCTGGTCGCGGCCGTGATCGTCGGAGCGGTGACGATCCTGTATAACATCGTCGCCAAGAAGCTCGACGATGTGGTGTAAGGAGGTGGCGTATTATGGCAAAGAATAAGGCTCAGATCGTGTATTCCCCCAAACAGAAGGCCATTCGCGCCCTCCTGTGGCTGCTTCTGGTCTGCGTGTCCATCCTCGTCATTTTCCCGGTGCTCTACATTATCCTGGGCTCCTTCAAGGAAAACCAGGAGCTGCTCTTGGGCGGCTCCAATATCTTCCCGCAGAAGTGGATTACCCAGAACTATATTGACGCCTGGAACCAGGCCAACTTCGCCGTCTACACCAAGAACAGTCTCCTGCTCTCCGTAGGCGTCATGGTGATTTCCCTGGTGGTCGCCTCCATGGCCGGTTATGTCTTCTCCCGCAAGCATTTCCCCGGCAAGGAGGTCATCTACGGTATCTTCACGGCCTTCATGTTCATCAACGTGGGCTCCGTGTCCCTGCGTCCGCTCTATGAGCTCGCCACCAAGCTGAAGATCAATACCAGCCTCTGGCCGGTCGTCCTCTTCTCCGCGGGCGGCGGTCAGGCGACATATATCTTCCTGTGTCGCGGGTATGTGAACTCCGTGCCCAAGGAGCTCGACGAGGCCGCGCGCATTGACGGCTGCTCCTTCTTCCAGACCTACTCCAGGATCATTATGCCGATGCTCAAGCCCGTGCTGGCCACCATCGCCATTCTGTCCTTCCGTCAGGGTTGGAACGAGTACATCATGCCCCGCGTGTTCACCATGACCAACGACAGTCTTCGCCCCCTGACCGTGGGCGTTAACATGCTCAAGAACGCCGGTGACGGCGCCGCTGCCTGGAACATCATGTTCGCGGGCGCGACTATCGCCATCATTCCGATTCTTGTCGTCTTCATCTGCTTCAGCCGCTACTTCATGGGCGGTCTGACGGCAGGTGCTGTCAAAGGCTGAGCATTCGCAGCCCGCGTTTTTCACGCGGGCTGCTTCCCATAAGATGGGCATACGGAGGACATAGGCATGACGGAAAGAATCAGCTATCCCTGGCTCGGGGAGATCTTCCCGGGGGACTATATGCAGGAGATTCCCTATGAGGCCTACCTGAAGGATGCTCCCGAGGTGGAAAAGTCGGGCAACGTGTATGACGTGACCGACTTTGGGGCCGTGCCCGGCAGCCTCCATGTCCAGACGGAAGCGCTGCAGAAGGCGCTGGATGCCTGCGCACAGACGGGCGGCACCGTCTATGTCCCCGAGGGGAGCTATATTTCGGGCACGCTGCTCATGGGAAGCCATACCACGCTGCACCTTGCCCCAGGCGCGAGCCTTATCGCATCGCGTAATATCGAGGATCTCATCCATCCGGAGCTCTCTCATGGGCAGGACTTCGGCGAGGAATCCTCCGGCGGCGCCTTCCTGTGCGTCCTGCATGCCGAGGATGTGCGTATCACAGGCGGCGGGACTATCCATGGCCAGGGCGAGTACTTCGTGCATCTGCCCCGTAAGCTGCCCACGATGCAGCCCGTGGACCCTGTCCGCCTTCCCACCCGCGAGGAGATCCGCCAGGGCCAAATCAATACGGCCCCCGGAAGCATCCGCACCGCCTACCGCGAGCGTATCCGCTATGCCGAGGATAAGTATGGCGAGGGGAAGGAAACCCTGCGCCGCCCAAGCTTCATGGTCTGGTGTTATGACGCCAAACGGGTGGAGATCGATCATGTCGTGCTGCGCGACAGCATGTGCTGGACGCTCCATATGGATCGGTGCGATGCGGTGAAGATCCACGATCTAGTGATCGACGATAACCGCCATGTGGCCAATACCGACGGGATCGACCTGAGCGGCTGCCAGGGGGTAGAGATCCGGCACTGCTTTGTCTCCTGCGCGGATGACGGACTGTGCCTAAAGAATACTGCGCATACCGGGCGGGAGATGCGGAATGTGGAGATCTCCGAGTGCACCGTGGTCACCGTCATGAATGCCTTCAAGATCGGGACTGGAACGCGCTTTCCGATTCGGCATGTGCGCGTGCATGACTGTACCTTTATGCTTCCCGATATCCATCCCGGGTCAGTGAGCGGCATCTCCATCGAGAGCTGCGACGGCTCGGTCATCGAGGATGTGGAGGTCCGGAATATCCGCATGCAGGGCGTCCAGTGCCCGCTGTACGTCCTCCTCAATCGGAGAAACGAAGCCGGGCTTCCCTATAGCGATGATAGTCAGGATCTGTACTGGGGTGGCGCGATCCGAAATGTCACGGTGCAGGGCATCACCGCCTTGGACTGCGACCTTCCCTGCATTGTGACGGGGTATGCCGATGCGACGAGGGCTGGAGCGCCTGTCCGGAGGGCCATCGAAGGCCTGAAGGTGGAGGACATGACGATGCGTTACCGCGAAGCGGAGGAGATCGTGCAGATACCGGAGTGCTTCGAGGAACAGCTCACAGATTACCCTGAATCCAACGCACACGGGGACGTCGATGCCTGCGGCATCTGGGTGCGGCACGCAGACGGGGTAACGATTCGTGGCCTGGAGGTAACTCCGAGGCGCGCCAATACCCGTCCTCCGGTCGTCTTCCTGGATTGCAATGAGGCTGAGTGGACCTAAGGAGGGGACCGAAGATGCCGATGAAACCGGACCGAGAGGGCTTTGTCACCTCCTGGATGATCCAGGGCCCCGAGGTGACGCCGTACACAGGCGAGGGGACAGAAAAGAACGACCTGCGTATGGAGGGTGTGCTGCGGGAGCGGCTCTCCCGGCACTTGCCCCTCACAGACATGCCGGTGGATGCAGGCTCTCCCGGTCGGCTGGGCCTTCCCTGGCGGGCCGCGCGCGGCGCCTTTGTCAATGTCTCCGACTTCTATGCGACCATGCAGACGGTGCGCTTTGACTGCGCTGCCTGCCTCATCTCCTCGGTGGACAGGGAGGTTACGGCAACGCTCTGGTCCTACGCTGCCGTCGACTGCTACCTGAACGGCGAGAAGGTCGGAGAGATCAAAAACGCGGTCTATAAGCCGATGTCCCATGCCGGTGTGACGCTGCCCTTGCGGAAGGGACGCAATCTCCTGTATCTCGCCTGCGAGACCCTGGGCGTGCGCGACACGCGCAGTGTAGCCGGGGTGCAGCTGCGCGGCGGGGAGGGGATCACGACCGATCTTCCCGACAGGGAGGCGGGGACTGTCTGCACAGGACTATGGGACTTCCTGGACGGGATTCGGGTGGAGAAGACCCGTCTGGTTTTCCCTGGCGCAGCCCCCTCTGGCCTTCGCATGACGTACAAGCACGGGGACCCGGACCTCGTAAAGACCCGTATCCCGGCCCTCTGGGAGGGACGCGGGGGCAGGACGGAGGTGACGCTTAAAGAGGGCGAAGCGTATGTCACGCTCTGTGTGGAAACGCCCTACGGGGATGTGCGCCGCCGCATTGAGCGCACGGAGCAAATTTTGCCACAGGTGATCCGTCCTGTGCCGAGCTATGAGGAAAACCTACAGCTCATCTATCGGCGCATTGCGGAGGTGGAGACCCTCTCCCGCGGGGAGAAGTTCGGTTTCCCTGTCTCCAACATGCTCGCAAGGAAATACCTGGGCGACACAAGCCGGGACGATGCGCGGCTCATGGACGAGATGCTCTATCTCATCGAGAAAAGGGTGGACTGCTCGGACTTCCTGGTATGCGGGCTCATCCGGTACGTGAAGAACTATCCCGTGGATGCGAAGGTGGAAGCGCGCATCCGGGAGGTCCTGCTCGGCTACCGCTACTGGGTGGACATGGAGGGCCTGGACGGCATGTGCTTTTGGAGCGAGAACCATACGCTCATGTTCTACGCCAGCGCCATGCACGCCGGGGAAATGTATCCGGATGCCTATTTCCCGCGTGCGGGCATGACAGGACGGGAGCTGGCCGCCCTCGGCCGCAAGCGGATCCTATCATGGCTTTCGGATATCGAAGCGCACGGCTTTGAGGAGTTCCTCTCCACGGTCTATATGTGTGTGACCTTTGCGGCCCTGCTCAATGTCATCGACTACTCGGATGCGGAGATTTCTGCGCGGGCACGGGCGATCACCGACCGGCTCCTTCGGATGCTCGCCATGCATGTCTTCCGCGGGGGCATCATCGCCCCGCAGGGGCGCGTGTACCGCGGGGTGCTCTATCCCTTCCGCCAAGGCGCGATGGCCCTGATGAACCTTCTGGATCCTTCGCAGCCCTACGACTACGGCGAGGGCTGGCTGGGCTTTCTCGCCACGAGCAGCTACCGCCCGCCGGAGGGGCTGAAGGAAGAGATGGAGCGGGAGATCTCGCTGCGCTATTCGACGGGAAACGCGGAGATCATCCTGGAAAAGCACAGGGACTGGTGCCTTACCAGTGTTGCGAGCCCGCGCAAGGGCTTCCTTCGCTGGCACAACATCTGGCGGGAGCCTGGGGCCGAGCTTTCGGGACATGAGGGCATCAAGTCCTTCAACGAGTGCTTCCACGGCACGACCTGCTTTGCGCCGGCTACCTGGGGCTATCAGCAGCACATGTGGTATGCCGCGCTCTCGGGGGAGGCCGCAGTATTTGTGAACCATCCCGGTGCCACCGACGAGGGCGGGGATATGCGCCCGGGCTACTGGCACGGAAACGGGGTCATGCCGGCGCTCAAGCAGGAGGGGAATATCCTCCTTGCCATCTACCGTATCCCGGATACCCATCCGCTCCACTTCGTGCATCTCTATGTGCCCCTGTGCCGCTTTGACGAGGTCCGGGAGAAGGAGGGCTGGCTGTTCCTTAGGAAGGACACGGGCTATCTTGGCGTCTTCTCCAGCGTGGACATGGAGGACTGGAGCGAATACAATGTGGAGTGCGAGAAGCGTATGTACGGGGACGAGATCGGGATCGTGGTGCGCATGGGCGGAAGGGAGTTTGCTTCCCTGGAAGCCTTCATGGACACCTGTCTTTCGGACACACCGTTCCTGTATGCGGACGCACTGATTTACGGCAACCATTCCCTTGTCTGGGAGCAGGGGACGGACGATACACAGTATCTGTAAGGGAGGCAGCACATGCAGACATACATTGAGGAAAAGCTGGCCCCGCGCCTGCAGGGCGACGGCGGCTGGGTGGAGGTAGCGCAGGTCGACGGAGACACCGTGACGTGCGTTTTCCGCGGCGAGTGCAGCAAGTGCAACAAGCTTGAGCGCTGCGTTGCCTGGATGGAGAGCGAGATTCTGCGCGCGACGGGAAGAAACGCCAGGATTCAGGCGATCCGCAAGAAGCCCTATTTCTGGGACGTGAAGTGAGGAGGGACAGGAGTGGCACATGTCAAGGTAGTGCGCCGCAGCATGCGGCCCGAGGAATGGACACGCCTGCGGTTTGACTGGCTGGAGCGCGGGCTGATTCTGGACCGGGAGGAGGTCACGGACATCGAGATCCGGGACGCCCGGCAGATCACCGAGGACACCTATGTCTATGACCAGGAGGCGTATCGCCCCCTGAAGGCGGGGGATCTCTACTTTACTCCCGACGGCACGGCCTTTATCCGCGCCAGGGCCAAGGTCCCGGAGCGTATGCACGGGGAAAAGATCTATCTCTATCTTCCCACCGCCGCGGAGATGATCGTGAAGATCAACGGACGGTATGTGGGCGGCATCGATCCCAACCGCGAGCGCATTCTGCTCAATCCGTATATCGACTCGGATGAGCTGGCCATCGAGATCGAGGCCTACAACCGCTCCAAGCCCGATGACGAGCGCAACCCGCTCTCCATGGCCAAGCGCGGCTGCCGGCAGACCTTTGAGGGCATGGCGATCGTCACCCTTCGGGAGAACCTCCAGTCCCTGATCTATGACTATATCCTGCTCATGGATATTGCGGACTGCGAGTACTTCAACGAGGATTACCGCAAGTTCCTCCACGAGGAGCTCTCCAAGGGACTGGACTGCATCGATTTTGACACCTGGGAGGGCATCGATGCCGCCAAAGCGCACGTGGAGAAGGTGATCTATGCCAACACCGACTTTAAGGGCACGGGCGATGTGGCCCTGGTGGGGCACTCACATCTGGATATCGCGTACTACTGGCGCAGGATCCATGCGGTGCAGAAGAATGCGCGCACCATCCTCATCCAGCTCCGGCTCATGGACCAGTATCCGGAGTTCCGCTATACCCACACCCAGGCCTACACCTATGAGACACTGGAAAAGTATTATCCCGAGCTTTTCGAGGAGCTCCGGGAGAAGGTGAAATCGGGCCAGTTCGAGCCGGTGGGCGCGATGTATGTGGAGCCGGACTGCAATATTCCCCAGGCTGAGTCTCTGGTGCGCCAGTTCCTCTACGGCCAGCACTTCTTCCGCAGGGCCTTCGGGATGACGCTGGACAACGCCTGGCTGCCCGATGTCTTCGGCAACAGCTGGATCATGCCGCAGATCCTCAAGAAGGCGAAGGTCGATTACTTCGTCTCCAACAAGATGAGCACGTGGAACGACACCAACCGTTTCCCGCACAACAATTTCCGCTGGCGGGGTATTGACGGGAGCGAGGTCTATGCCTGCGTGCCCCCGACGCACTTCATCACCTGGAACATGCCCAGCCAGATCCAGGAGAACTGGGAGGCTTACCAAGATAAGGAGAAGGGCGGCCAGACCCTGAGCATGTACGGCTACGGCGACGGCGGCTCGGGCGTGACCGAGGAGATGCTGGAGATGATCCGCCGCTTCCCCAAGGTGAGTATCATGCCCAAGACCGAGGTAACCGGCGGCGCGGACTTCCTGCACAGGAACCTCAAGGACAATGAAAAGCTCGCCACCTGGGACGGCGAACTCTACCTTGAGATGCACAGAGGCACCTTCACCACCAAGAGCAACATCAAGAAGGCGAACCGCAATCTTGAGTTCCGCCTCCGGGAGACCGAGATTCTCTACTCCCTGGCCAAGCTCGGAAAGGTGACGGGTTATCCGCAGTCCGACATCCGGGATGCCTACAAGAAGGTCCTGCTCAACCAGTTCCACGACATCCTGCCGGGATCCCATATCCATCCGGTCTACGAGGATGCAATGCGCGACTACGGCCTTGTGGGCCAGATGCTGGACGCGATGCGGGATGCGCTCCCGCAGGGCACGCATTACTTAAATACCCTGTCCGGGGCACGGAAGCTTCCCGTTTTCTTTCCCGGGGAGGAAGGCAATGATGTCCGCCACGGAGAAACCGGATCCTGGGCACAGATCCCGGCAGAGGGGCTCGCCTCGGCGGATTGCGCTCCGGTGCCCGCCCTTCCCGGCTGGTTCGGTCTTACGGAGACGGACGCAGGGCTCACTGTCACGACCGGAAACTATGTCATCTCCCTTCGCCCCGACGGCTCCTTTGCAAGTCTCTACGATATGGAGCTGGGCCGCGAATGGGTGCGTCCGGGACATGGGTTTAACCGCCTCCACCTGTATGCGGACAATCCCGGTGTCTATGACGCCTGGGATATCCTGCCCAACTACCGTGACGTCGAGTTTACGCTCGTTCCCTCCGAGCCCCTGCACCTGGTGCGCGCGGACGACAGTATCGCTGTGTTGGAGGTTACCTTCAAAACCGACAAGAGCACCTGGACTATGCAGCTTCGCTTCTTTGCCGGAAGACGGGAGATCGAGGTCGAGCACATTGTGGACTGGCACGAGAAGCATCGCCTGATGAAGGTCAATTTCGCGCCGGACATCCTCACCCGCGAGGTGCTCTGCGATACCAGTGCGGGCTTTATCCGCAGGGAGCTCACAAAGAACACGACCTGGCAGCAGGCGCGCTTTGAGGTGTGCCACCACAAGTGGTTCGACCTCTCCGAGACCGGAGCGGGCCTGGGAGTGATCAACGAAGGCAAGTACGGCCTGGGCCTGGAGGGCGATGAGGTCTCCTTGAGTCTTCTGCGCTCCACCATTCGCCCGGATATCGAAAGCGATATGGGCAAGCACGATTTCTGCTATCTCATCGTCCCGCACGCGGGCGATGCGGTATCCTCCGGGCTGAACCGCCTGGCGCTGGAGTATAATGTTGCCCTGGTAAAGACTGACATGACCTTCCCGGAGAGTCTTCGCAAGGCAACCATCGAGAGTGGACTGGAGCTGCAGGCCTTCAAGCTCTCCGAGGACGGGGAACAGTTCGTTGTGCGTCTTTCTGAACAGGACGGCAGGCGCGGAAAGCTCGTCTTCCCGTATCCTGTGAAGCTTCTGAACCTCCTTGAGGATGTGGAGGGCGAGGCAAGCGAGATTGCCTTCAAGCCCTTTGAAATTGTGACGGTGGGGATTTCCCCCGAGCAGCTGAAGTAAGGAACGCAGCCGCGCAATAGCGCGGCTGCCTCTTTATGGTTTGCGGCGGGGTAGATGCCCGGGGAAGGCCATGGTATAATGCGCAAAAAGTCCCACGGGGAAACGTTTTTCGGGAGGCACTTATGCAGACATCCTTTGATCCGCTCATGCAGCTCTATCCGTCCCAGCGCTATCCGATCTATGCCGCAAACGGCATGGTGAACTGCTCCAGTCCCCTGGCCGCCGCCGCGGGCCTGGAGATGCTCAGGCGAGGCGGGAATGCCATGGATGCGGCCGTTGCCGCGGCCGCTGCGCTCACAGTCGTGGAGCCGACCGCAAACGGGCTGGGCTCGGACGCCTTTGCGATCCTCTGGTCCGAGAAGGAGCAGAAGCTCAGGGGACTCAACAGCTCCGGCCCGGCGCCGCGCCTGGCGAGCATCGAGCGGATCCTGGAGGACGGGAAAGATGACGCAGGAAAGATGCCCAGGCACGGGTGGACGCCGGTGACGGTGCCCGGGGCCGTGAAAGCCTGGGCAGAGATTTCCTCCCGCTATGGCCGTCTGCCCTTTGCGAGCCTCCTGGCTCCTGCCATCGCCTACGCCAGGGACGGCTACCCCTGCGCGCCCAATCTCTCCGAGAGCTGGAAGGCGAGCTACAGAGGGTATAGAAAGCAACTCACGGGCGAGGCGTTCCGGGGCTGGTTTGACACCTTTGCGTCCGGGGACCATGCGCCTGAGGCGGGCGAAATCGTGCGGCTGCCTGATCATGCCAGGACCCTGGAAGTGATCGGGGAGAGCGGCGGGAAAACGTTCTATACGGGAGATCTGGCCCGAAGGATCGACGAGGAGAGCCGGAAGAGGGGCGGGTACCTGCGCTATGAGGACCTGGCAGCCTATGAGGCCCTTTGGGTCGATCCCCTGCGCCTTGATTATCGGGGATACGAGGTGTGCGAGATTCCGCCCAACGGGCAGGGCATCACGGCCCTCATCGCCCTCAATATCCTGAAGAACTTCGATTTTCCTGAGAAGAACGCTCCCGAGACCTTCCACCGCCAGATCGAGGCCATGAAGATGGCCTTCGCCGATTCCCTGCACTATGTGACTGACCCGGGAGCAATGGAGAGGCGGCCGGAGGACTTCCTGACGCCGGAGTACGGGCAGATGCGCGCCGCGCAGATGGAAGCGCGCTCCAGGATCTGGACGCACGGCACGCCGCCCTCCGGCGGTACGGTCTACCTGTGCTGCGCCGACGGGGAAGGCAACATGGTCTCCTACATCCAGTCCAATTACATGGGCTTTGGTTCAGGCATCGTGGTGCCGGGAACCG
>JAFUZB010000171.1 GCA_017476845.1 Clostridia bacterium | reverse complement strand
CCTGCATCGTCTGCAGAAAACAGGCTGCACATGATTTCTGGGAAGACTGGTACTCAAGCGATGCACTGATGGACCTGAATGGTATATGGAAGGAGACCACTCTGCTGATTCAGGACTGTCAAAGATAACGGGACATAAAGCATTCGGGTTGATTGCTCATTTTATAAGCCGTCCGCCAACGTCTTTGCACTTTGGACGAAACCGCATGCTGCGGGGAATGTTACCCAGGTTGATCGTACAATCCATACTGATTCATAATCACTGTTTTTGCAAGCTTTTGTCTGCTGTTTTGTTCGCTTTTTTATTCGGCACCTGGAATATTAAGCTATAAATAACAAAGAAAGTCAGACACTGCGAATCCTCTTCTTCCAGCAACGATTGAAGCATTTTTTGTTCTTCGGTTCTTCCAATCATGGTCCTTTCCGTCCTTATCTTGATCAAATTTTGAGTTATGGAAGATTTCACGGCAACAACATGCCCGAAAAGCAGCTTGAAACTTTCCTTAACTCGAAAATTTCATGAGATAAAGACGGAAAGTCCCTCCAAATACTTTGTCTTATCCTTACACCAAATTGCTTTTTCATCTCTGATTTTGACGCCGGTATCATTGAAAATAGCTGTATTGCGACATATTATAATTGTCACCTAGAATAAATGATGTATACCAAATAAGCACCACTGACTCACTTAGGAGTCGGTGGTGCTCTCTTTCAACGCCTCTCTAACGGGTTCCGTCATCGTCTTAGCGCGGTGAGCGTCTCTGCACTGGCATTATCACTTTATCCCGCATACTGAACGGCTTTTGTCTCCAGGGTGTTGAAGCATCACAGCTTTCACTTTATACCTGCTCTGCAAAGTATTCTCCGCCCTTTTGTCGAGTGTAAAGTGTCAACATAGATATTTGCGTTATGTTTTCTTCATTGGATCTTCATCAGCTGCCTTCAATCCAGCAAACACCTGCGCCATATTAAGTAGCTGCCATGCCGCTTTCAGGCTTTCCTGTACATGTTCGCTGTCAACCTTATAGCCTCGCACCGCCATGAATTCCAGTGCCTGCGCCCACTTCTGTTCTCCGCTGCCCCGGCCAAGCAGCCCTTCGATCACAGACACCACAATGCGTGCTCCCTCATTGAGCCTATGGACCTGCACAAGCGGCGGGATGCAGCGCACAATGAAATACCGCATAAGCAGCATGCAGCCCACACCTAAGCGGATTTCCTAACTTCAAATCGTTTGTGCATAACAATCAACGTTCTTCATGCAGAAACAGAATGATCCATTGCATAAAAACAGCAGGGATTTTATGCATAAAGGAGTTGACTTTCTGCATAAAAATACCCATGATTATATGCAGAAAGGAGGCTAGGACTACATGCACAGATTTGATTATTCGTTTCTGGATAACGGAATGCTTCCCGCCGCACTGTTCAATATCACATCCGATATCTACTCCCTCCGTGCTTTGTCCTGGAGCAGGAAAGATCAGTTCTCAGATGTGTTTACCACATTGGCTGCTATTGCAAAAGTTCAATCCGTGAAGAGTTCGAATGCAATCGAGGGGATTATCACCACGGACGAGCGCATCAATGAGATTGTGAATGGTAGCAGTGCCCCGTTGAATCATAATGAGCAGGAAATCGCCGGATATAGGGATGCTCTTGCCGAGGTCCATACTGAATATGGAAGTATGGACTTTAACCAAGCAGATATTTTGCGCCTTCATGCGATCATGATGAACATTGCCGGTTATTCCTATGCTGGAAGATACAAGGAGTTTGACAATGACATCATTGAGGAAGATAAGGACGGCCGCAGAAGAGTCCGCTTTCATCCGACATCTGCAGCCGAAACACCGGATGAGATGGAGCAGCTTGTATTGGCATACCAGGAGGCAAGGGATAATCCTCTGATTAACCAATTACTTCTGATCCCGTGCGTTATCCTTGATTTTCTCTGCATCCACCCATTTCGTGACGGCAATGGCAGGATATCAAGACTGCTCTCACTGCTTTTGCTGTACAAAAACGGATTTGATGCCGGAAAGTACATCTCCTTTGAGGAACAGATCAATAACCGAAAAGGGAACTATTATGACGCGCTGAAGCAGTCTTCTTTGGGATGGCATGAAAATCAGAATGACTACTCCGCATTTATTCTCGAATTCATGACCACTCTTTATGCGTGTTACAAGGAACTGGACAAACGCTTTGCCGTGGTCGGAAGCCGGAAGGTCACCAAACAGGCAAGAGTCGAAGCAACCGTGTTGAATGCGCTGACTCCTATTTCAAAGGCGGATATCTGCAAGATCCTGCCTGATATAAGCGCGACAACGGTCGAAGCAGTACTTGGGCAAATGGTTCGGAATGGCCAGGTACGCAAGGTCGGGACAGGACGTGGAACCCGCTATGTCAGAAAAGACAGTTAAGCCCAAATCACCATATTGTTGAAAATCTACTGAGATGCCACGCAATTGCTCATCATACTGTCTTCACTTTGACAATAAGAGTGTCATAACCTGTCCCAAACTATCTCTCGTTTTCATGTGATTGAGTGGCTCATTGTTCAGCAAACTCATCGCGAGCAGGATGACCTTCAAAACAGAAGTTTTGCCTGATGCATTCATGCGAATCAATGCTTCAGCATTGTTCAGGTAGAAGCTGGATCCATTGCGCAGAAGATGAAGCTGATCTCTTTCTGTTTCTCTCATACGGTGCCCCGCATAAAATGTGCGGTTCAGCTCCTCTTCGAAAAGTGGTAGCCCCTTTGCCGAAAAGCTAAGCAGTTTCATTGTCATCCATTCTCTGAGTTAAAAACAGATTTTCCGTTTTTATTTTCCTTTCATAGCCTTACATCTCCCAGATTTGCAAATTATCTACGTCAATTCCGTTTTTATTTCTCCATCCATTCAGGCCTCTGGGCATCGCATCAATTGATATACGGAGAATGCCTGGTGCAAAGCTGCCTTAGCAGCCATACACCCGGCATTCTCTTTCTCTCTCTTCTTTTGCGTATTGCGCCTTGCCTTAAGCCCCCACGCCTCTCCACTCACGATTGTGCTATGGGTGCATTCCCTACTCTTCAGGAATCGTCTTGATCCCCGCAAGCACCTGCGCCATATCCAGTAGCTGCCATGCCGCTTTCAGGCTTTCCTGTACCTGTTCGCTGTCAACCTTATAGCCTCGCGCCGCCATGAATTCCAGCGCCTGCGCCCACTTCTGTTCTCCGCTGCCCCGCCCAAGCAGTCCTTCGACCGCAGACACAACAATGCGTGCTTCCTCATTGAGCCTATGGAACTGCACAAGCGGCAAGATGCGGCGCACAAGGAGATACCGCACAAGCAGCATGCAGCACACCCCCAGACAGATCACCCAAGCGGATATATCCCGTGTCCCCTGCACATCCTCTGCAAGCACGCTTACAGGCATGAGCAGCATGAGCAGCATTCCTTCAGCCATCCACCGTCTCTTCCTCATCTTCCTCCTTCGCCTCCACCAAAGGCATACGGAAATGCCGAACCAGCCACTTCTCTACCATGGAGTTCACTGAGTTGGCGGCAAAGCATACCGTCGCAAACGAAATGTAGCTGCTCAGCACGCTGACAACGCCTTCCATGTACCCGCGCATCGTGCACAGCCCCATTCCCGCTGCTGTCAGGACCGTCACGGCAACATTCACAAAAAGCACCATGCGCTTGGAGAACTGCACGTACCTTTCTTTCTTTCGTGCCATAGGCTATGCCGTTGGGAGCGCCATCAGGCGCTCCAGGTAATCTTTCGCCACATGATTGTGCGTCCTGTCCAGCCGGTACGCCTCGTACATCGCAGCGATCGACTGCTTGATCTGGATCGCGCATGGACGCTGGTTCTCCACATACTCCACGAAGACGCGGTTCAAGCACTCACACTGCAGGGAAGCAATCGCATCAGCATTCCGCTTCTGCATCTGCCCAATCTCTGCAAGCTCTGTGCGGATCGCGGTGAGCTGTGCTTCCGTTTCCTTGCGGGCCGCATCCCTGCGCTCCCGGATCATGCCAAGCACCGCCGCCACCGTCTTCACAATGCCGAATACCGAGAGTACGGCACCCGCACAGACGCCCAGGGGCTTGAAGAGACTGTCCACCAGCGCAATTCCCGTCTGCTCCATCAGTTTCCTCCCTCCAGTGCACGCACACGCTCCTCCAGCGCCGTGAGACGCTGCGCCAGCGTGTGCGTGTCCTCATCCTCAGGGGAAACGCTCTTCCCCTTCAGATATGCCGACATCATGTAACCGCTCTTTCCTCCCGCCTGAATGCGGCACCATTCCCCGAGGTCCTCAAGCACGCTTACCTCTGTCCCTACCTCCAGCTTCTCCCTGCAGTCCGCCTTCAGGGAAGGCGCGGTTCGCATGCGCACCTTGCCTCCGTTCTCCGACCATACTACCCTTGTCTCCATCTTCGCCTCCTCACTCGAACCTGCCAGAGCGTAATCAACCTCCCCGAGCAGTCCCACACGGTTCCAACCGCCATGGGGAATCGTCTTGCTCCGGAATACGGAGGTAGCCACGCAGCCCCTGGAGGACGAGGCATGCACCGCCCCGTCCCCCGTGCCCGTGTAGATCCCGACATGACTCGCATTGCCTTCCCCGTCACGGTATCCGCGTGCCACCTCTCCGCCGTCCTCCAGCACAATAAAGAGCAGTGCACCCCTTGGAATCTCCCCGAAGGCGGCTTTCGCCTCCTCCGGGGTTCCCCGCCACAGAAGGGAGCGCCACATCGCGTTGGAACCCTTCCAGTCCCGCCTATCGCCCAGCGCGTGCAGGCAGTACTCCACCAGTCCCTGACAGTCCATGCCCTTGAGCGTGCTTCCGCCGGATACATAGGGAATGGACTGCGACGGAAGCTTCTCCGCCTCCGCCGCAAGCTGCCTGCCCGTCACCATGCCATCACCGCAAACACATCCTCATCGGTCATTCCGTGGTCGCGCATAAACAGCTCCACCTCCGTGAGCGTGCGCGCAGGACAGTGCAAGTAGACACTGCCCCGGGCGCATACCAGATAATCCCGCATACTCCCTTCCTTTCCGTCTGTCTTCAGGGGATGAAGACGGCGCAGATGTCCCCCGCTTCAATCCCCCGCGCCGCCAGCTCCTCCTCCAGGTCCATCAGATCCTCCGCCGTCATCTCCAGCCCGGTCCCGTCATGGAGAAGAATGCTGAAGGCGATCCGCCGCTTACTCCTCTCCACTGTCCTCAACCACCTCGCTCACGCTCAGTGCGCCGTCCTCCCCGATGGTAATCGCAAAGGTGCGCGTACCGCTGGCATTGGAAAGGTACAGGGTGCTGGTCAGCGCGGAGGAGATATTGCCCTCCGCATCGACGTACAGGTGGTGTCCCGCGGCCGACGTGCCCTGGGCCACATTGACCTTCGCGTCCAGCTCCTTGTCGCGCATCAGCACCCAGCTGTAGCTTCCGGAATCCACCGAGTAGCGGTAGATGTGGCCGGTGGTGGTGTCAAAGTACAGATCACCCTCGTGCGTGGCACGCTCCGTGTCCGTGCTCCAGGCGGAGGCAGGGGCGTTGTCCGAGGTCGGGACGGCCGCGCCCACAAAGGTCTGGGCCTTGCTCGCGGCAAGCGCCTGCGCCTGCGCGGCGTCGGAGAGCGCCTTGGTCACATCGGTGTCCTTCACCAGCGCCCAGCCGTAGTCCCCGTCCGCATTCTGCCAGCGGTAGCAGTAGCCGGTGGCCGTGTCGTAGTAGAGATCGCCCAGATGGGTCGGATACTCATCCTCGTCCCAGATGCTCGCAGGCTCCTCCTCCAGGTCCGGTTCGCCCTCCAGGAAGTAGGTGGTGATCGCACCGTCGATCTCCATCTGCATGATCTCCATGCGCTCCTCAATGTCGCTCACAGCGCTCTCGCGCAGCGCCTTCTCCGTGTCCACAGACGTCCGCACCGAATCGTCGATGCGGTCCTGCAGCGTTTCGTTGCCCGTCAGCGCCAGCTTTTCGGAGAGCGCGTCAATGCGGGCACTCAGGTCCGCGTCACCCTTTTTGTAGTTGTAGAGAAGCTTTGTCGTCATATGCTCAATCCTTTCCTTGGTCTGTGTGTATTGTCTTTTCGTGTTCTGTTACATCGTGAATGCCGCCACCGAGAGCTCCCCGCGCTCGTTGACGCGGAGAAGATACGGCGTGCGGTCCGGCGCCATGAGCACCAGCCCCGGCACCGCCATGTATCCGTCGTAGATCTCAAAGGGCTTGTTCTTCACATAGTCCGCCTCGGCGCTGTCGCGCTGGGCAAGGTCCGCCTGCACCTGCCCCGTAAGGCGCTTGTCCACGGGAACCACGCGCCCGTCCTCTGAGATGCCCAGGATCCTCCCGGCATTCTGGCTCCCCTGCTGGATGCGCACGGCCCCCGAGAGCATGTCGTTGACCCGCGTCTGAAAGCGCGTCTGATCGCTCTCCATCTGCGAGAGCCTGCGCTGGACGCCCTCGGCCTCGCGCGCTGCCCTCCCGGCCAGCTCCATCGCGTCGTCCGCGCGCCGAAGCGCCCGTCCGTCCCCGTTTCCCTCGCAGTTACCGCTTCCGCGCAGCCGGTCGAGCGTCACCTGAACTGCCAGGACCGTCTTGTTGAGCACATCGATCGCGCTTCCCGTCTCCCGCGCCCCGCGCTCACACTCGCCCAGGCGCTTTTCCAGCCCTTCCATCTCATGCCGTCCGGGCAGCTGCTCCACCTTGCCCTCCAGGGCCCGGAGCCGCTGCGCGCTCTCGCCTGAGCGACTGCGCTGCCGCTCCATCGCCTCCTCGAGATGGCGCGTCTTCTCCTGCTGGAGGAGCCTCTCCCCCGCATCCCGGGACTGCGTCTCCCGAAGCTCCGTAAGCCGGCTCTCCTGCGCCTGAAGCGCTGCGCCAAGCGCCTCTTCGCGCTTTTGCACCTGCGCAACCGTCTCCCGCATCCCGGAGAGCGCCTGCACGGCCTGCTTTGCCTCGGATAGGGCCTCCCGGACCTCACTTAGGCCCGTCTGCGCCTTGCCTGCTGCAGATTCCACATTTTCCAGACGCTTGTCCTGCGCTTCGCTGTGCGCCTTCAGCGTCTGGATGTGCGTAACCTCCGCGTGAAGAGACGAAAGATCGCTCTCACTGCCCGCTTTCATCTCCGCTAGCTGACGCTCCAGCGTCCCAAGCCTCGCCTCCGTCTCCGCGCGTCCGCGCTCGCCCTGCGCAGCCCTGCCGTCCAGGGCCTCCAGCCCCGCACGTACCTGCCCGATCTCCTCCAGGAGACGTCCGGCCTCCTCGGTGAGCGCCTCGCGAGCCGCCTGTCTGGCCGCCGTCAAAGCCTCCCCCGTCGCCCGGGCCTCGGCCGCCATGCCGGAGCGCGAGAGCGATTCGTCCAAGAGGAGCTGCGAGGAGCGCCGGATGGCATCGTCCATCCGCTGGTTCAGCTCGCTGTAAAGGTCCCGCCCTCCCGCCTCCCGGGATTCCGGAAACGCCGGGAGCGGGACGGTTGTCCCGGGAGGCGGGTTTTTCAGTGTCAGCATGATGTAGCATGAGGTCGCGCGGTCATGGCTGTCGGCCGTCATGCCGGTTACATTCAGGTAGAAGGGCCCCTCCCGGATCTCCGGGGGCACATGGCAGCGGTTCTCCACCAGCATCGTGTTCCAAGTCTTTCCCGCCTGCGTGAACTGCGCAAACTTCACAAACCTGTCCCAGTCCCGGCTGAAGACAAAGCTGAACTCTCCCTCCTGCCCGCCCTTCTCCTCCTCCCTGATCAGATTCTGTCCATCCACACGGATGCGCATTGTTTCCCTCCTTGCTTTACAGTACCGCGCCCGTCAGTGAGCGCAGAAAGGTCCGCACACTCAGGTCCGCCTCAATGCGGGCAAGCCCTGTGGGCGTAAACGCCACCTCGTGCCAGGTCCCCCGTAGAATCTTCCCGGTCTCATCCCTTTTCAGGTACGGCAGGGCGTCAAAGGACCCGCCCGATATCGCGGATGCGGGGACGGCGTTCCCGTCCACCGTCACCTGCACCTCCCCGTCCCCGCCGCTCTCAAAGATCCCGAAGGCCGTCTGGTGCGTATGGGACTGGACCGAGAGCGCGGAGGCCAGGGAGGTCTCCAGGATCCGCACAGAGAGTGTCTGCGCGCTCGTCTGGGCATTGTGCGTGTGCCTGCCCTCCGTGGCCGAGGCGATGTTGTAGCCTGTGGTGATTGTCATCTCCGGCACCTGTACGCTCGCCGTGATCCCGCCCGTCACCAGGCTCCCGCTGCCGCCCCCGCTCTCGCCCTTGGTGTAGCCCCGAAAGGGCCGGACAAGATAGCGGCAGGTCACGCGGTTGACGTGGATCGCGTCGTGGTCCAGATAGAACCTGAGCGTCGCCGGATGGTCCCCGTCCGCATTGTCCCCGAAGTGCACCGCGTACTCCGAGGCTGCGCCCTGGGCATAGAGCTCGGAGATGGAAGACCTACGCGAGAGGCGGGAGAGCTCATCCTCGGTAAGCTCCGTCCGGTTCCCTATGGTGAGGCTTACCTTGAGCGGCGTCCCGTAGACGTCCGGATAGGTGCACGAGAGGATCCGCGCATCCTCCGTGTAGCCGAGTTTCGGGAACGCCAGGCGGCACAGCGCGCCCGGGGTGAAATTGTCCAGGGGCTCCCCCGTGAGCCGGCTAAGGGCAAGGGCCGAGGCGGTGACGGTGACCTTGGGGTTCTTCCGCTTTTCCAGCACTGTCTTTGCCGCCGCTTTGAGCGTCTCCGGGTCATCCATCGTGGGCTCTGTGTAGACGGCCTGCACAATTCCCCACGTTTCCGTCGTGTCCGCGTCCAGATAGGGCACGCCGCCGTTCACGTCCCGGATCGTCATCTGGTCCGCGCCCTCCCCGTAGCCCAGGGGATAGATGCGCGTGACCAGGTCCGACATGTCCGTCTCTACCTTCACCGATTCTGTGTTGCGCTTAAGCCGCAATTCGCATACGGGCTTCGTATCCAGGCGCCTCAAGTGCACCTTCCAGGGCCGCGTCTCCATGGAGAAGAAAAAGCCCATGGGCATATCCACCGGGCCGGTCAGGGAGAGCAGGGCGCTTAGGACGTTCTCGTTTTCGAAGGCGTAGGCAAACTGCGTGTCGCACTCTGTGTCCCCGGGTGCCCACATGGACTGCCCGGAGAGAAGGGTGGAGATGACAGATGCCATTGGCATCCCTCGCCCGCCGAGCTCCGTGTAGCCAAAGAGCAGCGTGTCCGCGAGGGTCACCAGCGCATGCTCGCAGTACACCCGCCGCCTAAGCGTCCGTGCGGCCTCCAGCGTCACCGACATCACCCGGAAGATCCCCGCCGTCCCCTGCACGGTATATAGCTCCACGTACTCCCCAACCGCGACCTCCCCGTCCTCCGGAGTGAGGAGGAGGGTCGCGGTGGAGAGCGGGGTCAGGGAGAGGGTGAGCTCCACCCGCTCCGGGTGCAGCCGGCCCTTCTCCGTGAGGTCCTTCCCAAGGAGCCTGGGCAAGGGAACCTCGGGGAACCGCTCCCCCTTACCAGGAAAGTCCGTAGAGCTTCACCTCCCATCTCGCGCGCCGGTTGGCGGAAAGGTGCAAAAGCACCGTCTCCCCGGGCGTGAACACCAGCGTGTCCGAACTTTCCGCCGTGCGCTTACCCAGCACTGAGATGCTGCCGGCCAGGATCTGCTGGCACAGGTGGCTGTCCAGGGAAAAGAGGATGGATTCCCCGGCGGAAAGCGTAAGGCCCGGCACATAGATCATGGAGAGGCGTTCCTCCCCGAGGTAGGTTTCCACAAGGCATTCGGTCATCTCCGCCGCCTGCTGGTTGACCCCCTCGATCTCGCACAATACCCCCGCGCCCTCCGGCGTGTCGATCTCCTCCAAAAGCTCCCTGCCCTCCAGGACACGTGTCTCCGGCTCCCGCACAAAGTAGGGAAGCAGGGATGCCCGAAGGAGGAGGGTAAAGGTCCCCGTCCAGGCAGTGATCCCCGGAAGGCCGCTCACCTCCGCCGTGTCCACATAGAGCGTTTCCCCCGGGCGGTGGGAAAAGGTGTAGGCGCCGGGGAGACAAAAGGCGCAGAGCTTCCCGTAGAGCCGGGTCCGCTCTACAGCCTCCCAGGCCTTGGCAAAAACCGTCACCTGGATCTCCAGCTTTTTTCTCCCCAGCGGCTGTGCCAGCTGCCCCTCACGGGCGCCCCTGCTCATCCATACGGTCTCGGTCTCCGGGACCTCCCGGACCTCGGTCACCGTCAGGGCGTCCGAGAGGGCGCGAAGGGAGAGGTTTCCGCGCATGATATCCAGCTTTCCACTTGCTTTCCTTCGCATCCCTCAGCCCCATACGTCCCGAATAGCCCACATCCGAATGAGCCCGCGCATGAGGAGGATCTCCCGCTCTTCCTCTAGGCAGCCATCCGGGCCGCGATCCATCCCCTGTGCCTTATCCATCTCCGTAGACTCCGAGAAACGGTAGGCCACCGGAATCCCCAGCTTCCCGGCGCTTTCCGTGACCTCCCTAAGGCAGTCCCGGAAGGCCGAAAAGGCATCCGCGGGAGTCTGCACGCTGCCGCCCACGAGCTGGGCCAGGGCCTCCCGCATCTCCCCTTTGCCCTCCAGCTTCACCCGGATCCCGGCGCGCCTGGCTGCGTGAAGTGTGCGCAGGATGAAGGGCAGCATATCCTCCCTTTGCCCCGGGGCCAGAAGCACAGATAGGTCCAGCGTAAGGCAGGCCTGCCCCTCCCTCGTAAACCCAAAGGTCACGCCCGGTCTTCCCTTTTTGTCCATCTCCATCTCTCCTTTTACTTATCCGAATCTTCGACTCTTTGCCGCCTCCGAGATGAGGCGGCTAACCGTCGGGGCCACGACCTCGCCCACATGCTCCCCGTCCATCTCCACGCGCATGCCGGAGATGGCCCCCGCGACCATTTCGGCGAATGCGGTGAGGTCCGTTTCCCGAGGCGTACTTTCGCTCCCCTGCACTTGGGAGGAGGGATTGGCCAGCGGGAGGGCCATGGGTGCGGCCGCCTCGGTTAAGAGGGAGCGGGCCAGGGTGCCGGAGGTCAGGGAGAGCTGCTTCATCGCTCCCGTGAGCTCCGTCTCCCCTTCCAGTCCCAGCACCAGGCCCTCCACAAAGCGCGAGCCCATCTCCTCGGCCACGCGGGAGGGCGAGTGGATCCGCCAGGCTGTGCGCACCGCACTGCTGCCGGCGGAGGAGAGGGCGGCGGCAGCGCTGCTGACCGAAGAAACGCCGCTTCTCAGGCCGCTTGCGAGCCCCTGCGCAAAGCGGCTGCCGAGACTGTAGGAGGAGCTTGCGGTAAGGGCAGAGATCAGCGCCGCTACCGCACCACCGGCTAGCGCAGATGCCGCCGAGACCACGCGGCCTCT
>JAFUZB010000170.1 GCA_017476845.1 Clostridia bacterium | reverse complement strand
TTTGTCGCCAGAGTCCGCAACCAGCTCGGCGAAACCTCCAGCTTTGAGAGCAACATCATCCGCATCTCTGAGGCCGTGCCTACGCCCGTGCCCACCGAGGTCCCGATCGTGACCCCGCCACGGCCCAATCTCCAGCAGCTTCCCACCGAGGATGACCTCGACGAGAACCTGAAGCTCCTGCAGGAGCCGCTTCTGACCGCGGGCTATGTCTTCCTTGCCCTCTTTGCCGTGTTCCTCGTCGTGCTCTTTGCCGCAGCCCTTCGCCGCTCGGCTCTGAAACGCGAATCGGCCGCTGCCCTGGATCACCTAAGCGAAGGCGGCGCACGCAACTACACCGCTCCCGGAAACAACACCTTCCTGCCCGAGACCGAGGCCAATGTACAGACCGCAGAGGCGGTGAATAACCCCGAGCCGGAGGAAGGTGAGAATACCGATCCCACCTTTGAGAACACGGACGATCCGGTACAGATCTGATCGCGTCTCTGTTTCTCCCTAAGTAACCTTCAGGCGTTCGCCGTATTTTCCGCGGCGAACGCCTGTTTTTTGCCGTCCCGGAAGTATTTTGTCCTATGGCGGTTTTTCATTTGTCCCATCTGGTCATTCGCATTCCGGAAGATGTGTCTTGTATCCCGGTGGAAGTTGTGCTAAAACTCCCGCGGCACACGAAAAAGTGCCAAGCATTTCCCATCGGAAAGGAATTATCACGTATGTCCCGTACATCCACCAGAGACCTGACACAGGGCAATCCCATGAAGCTCATTCTCGGCTTTGCCGCACCGCTGCTCTTCGGGTTTCTGTTTCAGCAGTTCTATTCCTTCGTCGATACCGCCATTGTCGGCAAGTACCTGGGCGCGGCCAAGCTCGCAGCCGTAGGTGATACCGGCTCGATCAACTTCCTGGTGCTGGGCTTTTGCCAGGGTGCCTGCGCAGGCTTTGCCATCCCGATTGCCCAGGCCTTCGGCGCAAAGGACGAGCATGAGATGCGGCGCTGCGTTGCCGCCTCCGTGTACCTGAGCGCGTTCCTGAGCATCCTTATGGCCATCCTGACCTCGCTTCTGTGCCCGGTCATGCTGCGCGCCATGAACACCCCCGAGGAGATCATAGCCGACTCCGTCGCCTACATCCGCATCATCTTCATGGGGATTCCCGTAACCATCCTCTACAATATGGCCAGCGGCATTCTCCGTTCCCTGGGTGACAGCAAGACGCCCGTCTTTTTCCTGATCCTCGCCTCGCTCGTCAACGTGGTCCTCGATCTTTTCTTCATTATTTATGTTAAAATGGACGTGGCGGGCGCCGCCGTCGCGACCCTGATCTCCCAGCTCGTCTCGGGCGTGGGCTGCATCCTGGTCATGGTGCGCCGCTTCCCCATGCTGCGCCTCTCCTCCGAGGAGCGCAGGCCCGACCCCGCGCTCATGAAGAGCCTTTTGCTCACCGGCCTTCCCATGGGCCTGCAGTACTCCATCACCGCCATCGGATCGGTCATCGTGCAGTGGTCGGTCAACGGCCTTGGCGTGGACGCGGTCGCAGCCATCGCCGCCGCGAGCAAGCTGAGCATGTTCTTTGCCTGCGTCTTTGACGCGCTCTCCACTACTATGGCCACCTATGCCGGACAGAACATGGGGGCCCGCAAGGTGGACCGCATTGATCATGGACTCCGGGATGCCGCGATCATCGGCACAATCTACTGCATTGCCGCCTTCCTGGTGATTCTGCTGCTTGGACCGTCGCTCCTGGGGCTATTTATCAACCGCTATACTGACCCGGAGGTCATGCGCATGGCGACCACGTTCATCCGCATGAACGGCGCATTCTACATCCCGCTCCTGTTTGTCAACATTCTCAGGCTCTCCATCCAGGGCATGGGCTACACCAAGATTGCCATGATCGCCGGGGTCTTTGAGATGGTTGCACGCACCCTCGTGGCCGTGCTGCTCGTCCCCGTCCTGGGCTTCACCGGTGCCTGCCTGGCCAACCCGGCCGCCTGGATCATGGCGGACCTCTTCCTGGTTCCCTGCTATATCCGCGTCATCCGTGCCGTGCGCATGCGCCTGCATGTGCCCGGACGCGCCAGAACCGCAAAGGAGGCTGCCCGTGCGCATACTTTTTCTCGCAGACTTGCATGGCAACATGGTCGCAACTTCCGCCATGCAGCGCGTCATTGATGACCTGCAACCAGATGATATCTACTTTCTCGGCGATGCCGTGGGCAAGGGCCCGCAGAGCCGGGAGACCTGCGACTGGGTGAGGGCTCACTGTCCGCACGTGATCGGCGGCAACTGGGACTACGGCGTAGGCAACCGCGAGTATCCGGCCGACCAGTATTACTGGGACCAGCTGGGTGAGGAAAGGCTAAGCTATCTCGCCTCCCTGCCCAGGGAGGATGAGGTCACCCTCTCCGGGGTGCGCTTCCGCCTCTTCCACGGGCGTCCGGTCACCCCGCTCCTTCGCGTCACGGAGGACAAGGCGGTCCTTGAACCCCTCTTCCATACCGAGCGCGGCGACTTTGGCGGCGTCATCTTTGCCGACAGCCACCGCCCCTTCTTCCGCACCCTCGACTGCGGCTACATTATGAACACCGGAAGCGTCGGCAACAGCATGGGCGTGCCCAAGGCACATGCCCTGCTCCTGGAGGGCACACCGGGGGAGGATGTGCATCCGCTGTTCACCACCGTCCTCTCCATCCCCTACGATAACGCCCTCGCCGCCGAGATTGCGCGCCAGGACGTTTCCCTTCCCCGCGGAGAGACCTTTGTCCACGAGGTGCTGACCGGTATCTATTCCAGGTAGACTGTATTTTCTTCAAGTGGAGGTATGCCGCTGTGCGCAAGTGTTTTGTTCTACTGCTTGTTCTCCTCGCCCTGACGACCTTCGCGCAGGCGGAAAGCCCTGCCCTTCCCATCTATCCTCTCCTGGACGGGGAGGAGATCATCGGCTCGGCCGTGCTCTTTGCGGCGGACACTACGCTCCTGACCACGGCGCCCATTGCGCACCCGGATGGGGAGATCTCCATTCTCGTGAGCGAGGTCCCCCTCCGTGTAGAGGTCTACAATGAGCCGGACTCCCTGCTCTCCCTGCTGCTCACCGAGGAGCCGCTTGCTGCTGCTCCCTTCTCTCTGGGGGTACTCCTGGGAGACGCGCACTACGCGGGATACACACGCGATCTGACCCTGATAGAGGGAGCATGTGACCAGATCGCCCAAACCCTCTATCCCGAGGGCATTACCCTCGCAGCGGGTGCAGGGCTTTTGCCCGGTGCCGCGCTCATCGATGGGACCGGCGCACTCACCGGGCTTATCGCGGCAGACCTTGGCGAGGGACGGAACCGCTATTATGCCCTCTCCTCGGCCGAACTGTATGAGCAGCTCACCAAACTAACCGAATCGCCCGCAGAGACGCCCGCCGGCTTCCTCCCCAGCACAGCCTCCGTGTCGGGGCACATCGTTTCGCTCGCCTGGGAGGATGACGCGGCCTCGGAGACTGAACCCACCTACTGCGTCTATTGGTACGATGTCGAAAACAGCTTCTACAGCTATTTCCCGCTCTCCGCGACAGAGTGCACCGTACACTGCGTGCCCGGCAGGAGCTACCGCTTCTTCGTGCGCCGCATTACAGAGGGAGACGTGCAGTCCGTTCCCTATCTGCCGCCCGAGTTTGAGACCTTTATCACCCTGGATGCGCCCGAAAAGGCCACAGACTATGACTTCCTTGACACCGATGTACACATCGCCTGGTATGCCAAAGACGCGCAGCAATCCCTCACCGAGAATCTGCCGGCCTACACTGACTTTGCCTCCATCTTCACCCATGAGAATGTAGAGATCGCACTGCAGGTCACGAGCACGTATGTCGTTGAAGAGGAAATCACCTGCGATCTCACCTGTGCCCTGTATGCCCCGGACGGCACCTGCTATTCCTCACTCAGCGGCTTCATTTACGGGCCGGAATACATGGCAGAGGACGTATGGCACATGGACATCACGTCTCTTCTTGACGAATGCTCCGCGGCAGGCAGCGCCACTCCCGGCACCTACTATGTCCGTTACTTCCTCGATGACAAGCTTGCCAGCGAAGTCAGCTTTGTTGTTCCGTAATCCCCGCGGGAGACCGATCCGTCTCCCGCGTCTCTTTTTCTATCCCACAAAAATATAGGGAGGTCTGTATGCTACACTATGTCACCTTCAACATCCGTCTGGACAACGGCCAGGACGGAGCACACAATTTCGTCTACAGAAAACCCGGGATCATTCAGGCGATCCGCAGCATGCAGCCGGAGATCATCGGCTTTCAGGAGGTCCTTCCGCATGTCGGTGCCTGGCTGCGTGAAACCTTCCCGGAGTACACCTTTGTCGGCTGCGGCAGAAGCGGCACCCTGGAGGATGAGCAGGTCTGCATTGCCTTCCGCTGGGAGAGCATGCAGCTCATTTCCGCCAGCACCTTCTGGCTCTCTCCGACCCCGCTTGTCCCCGGGAGCCGCTATCCGCAGCAGAGCCCGTGCCCGCGAACCGTCACCGAGGTCCTTTTGCATCTGACGGAGGAAAAACGCGTCCTTCGTGTTGTCAACACGCACCTGGACCACGAGGGCGAGCAGGCGCGCGCCCTTGGCTTGGGGCAGATCCTCCGTCAGCTTGACCATCCCGGTCTTTTCCCCGATGCTCCCGTGATCCTGGGCGGCGACTTCAATGCCCAGAAGGAAGATCCTGAAATGCAGCTCCTGCGCGATTCGGCCTTTGTCAATCTCACGGAGAACATCGGGACCACCTACCACGGGTATGACGGAGAACATCCCTCCAGCATCGACTACATCTGTACCCGGGGAGAGATTGCCTGCAGCGCAGTGCGCAAATGGGACTGGAAGGAGAATGGTCTGTACCTCTCGGACCACTTCCCCGTGGAGGCGACGCTCTCGTTCACGCCCTGTGACTAAACGACAGTCGGGATTACTTTTCGAAAATCGTGATGCTTCCCTGTTACATGGTCATGTTTCTCTGACCGCTTGCGCCCTGTACACGCCGGAAGGAACGGCAGAGGAGTGGAAAACCTATGGAGTGGCTTTGGTATATTGTAGCGGCACTCGGTGCGGGCATCGGCACGGGACTTGCGGGACTGTCCGCTGCAACGGTCATGGTGCCCATCCTCATCGTGCTCTGTCCCTCGTTCTCGGGTGAAACTGGAGCCTACCAGGCAACGGCCATTGCGCTGGCCTCCGATATCCTCGGCTCGGCCGTCACCGCCTACACCTACGCGAAGCACCGAAACATTGATCTGAAGCGCGGATGGATCATGCTCACGTGCATCCTCGCCATGTGCACGGTGGGAAGCTATGTCGCCTTCCTGGTGGGGAATGTGGTGCTCGGAAGCTTCACTCTGTTCCTGACCTTCTTTATCGGGATCCGCTTTCTTGTGAAACCTGATACCACAAGGAAGGAAGTTGCCGGGAAGGGAGAAAGCCTGGACTGGAAGGGCGTCGTGATCTCCCTCTTCTTCGGTCTCACGATCGGTTTTGGTACAGGCTTTGTTGGCACAGGCGGCGGCATGATGATGCTGGTGGTCTTTACCGCCTTCCTTGGGATGGAGCTCAAGACCGCGGTCGGAACCAGCACCTTTATCATGACCTTCACCGCCCTCATCGCGTCCGTGAGCCACATCCTGATTCACCCTGCGATTCTCCTGGAGAAATGGGACATCATGCTCCTGTGCATCGTCGTGGCCACGGCTGCCTCCCTTCTCTCCGCCCGCTTTGCCAACCGGGCCAATAACCGCACCGTGGGCCTTGTGACCGGCGCAGTCCTGACCATACTCGGCGCCGCCATGCTCCTTTTGAACTTCTGGCCGCAGATCTCTGCTGTTCCGCTCCTTGCGCAGACCCTTCGCTGCCTTGCGCGCCTGATCTCCTATCTCGTCCCCTGCGTCCTGATCCTTCTCCCGATCCGATTTCTCACCCGCGTCCCGTCCTTTGTCTTTCGAAAGCTCCTCCACATGGTTGCGGTGACCTGCTTTGCGGTCATGCTCCTCTTTGCCAGCAGTTGGCTATCTGCTGCCCTGACCTCCGTCGTCATCGCCCTTTTCATCTATCCCGTGCTCTCCGCCCTGGAAAATCAGCCATGGTACGGAAAGCTGTTTGTGGAGAAATCTCGGGGTGAGGCCAAGCGCAGCCTCCTGATGCTCTTTTT
>JAFUZB010000169.1 GCA_017476845.1 Clostridia bacterium | reverse complement strand
GAAAAGCTGCTCTCGGAGATCGACGGCATCTTCCTGTGGGCGCTGGAGGGTCTGCACCGGCTGATGAAGAACGACTTTCACTTCACGGAAAGCGAACGAGCAAAGCGCAATCTGGAGGACAGCATCTATGAGAGCAACACCGTGACCGGGTTTCTGGAATCCGAGGGCTACATCCGCATCGGCGAAGGGTATCAGTGCAGCACAAGAGATCTCTATGAGGTGTATCAGAATTGGTGCGAGGAAAACGCGTATCACACCATGTCCATGGGCAGCTTCGTGCAGCAGATGGGAATGCAGTCCCAGAAATACGGTCTGGAGCCGACCAACAACCTCTATCTGGACCGAAGACGGCTGCGAGGATACAAAGGAATATGTCGTATGCTGTAACGGAGGGCGTACGAACGTACACCCTCTTCACGCTCTTTTTCTCAGCCGGTGCATACAAAGCAAGTCAACGCAGTGTCGGATAATTTCATCAAAGGCATCGTCTGCCCGTCAGTTCCACAGGAAAGTATCCGGCACATGCCCGTAAGCAAAGAGCCAATGTGGAACCGGCAGAGGAATCGCACACGATTTGTAGCGATACCTTTCCCAAAAAGTGACACCTCTTTTCGTGTGCGCCTGCATGTTTCCTATCCGCTGGATGGAGGCGTGCCGCCTCTGTCCATAAGGGTAGCGAGCATCGGATTGTGCCGTCACAATCCATTCGACCCAGGGGAGACCCCTGAATACCCCCACTCAAATCTTTAAAAGGAGAATTCATGATGAAACAAGAAACCGTAAAGTTCACACTCCGCCTGCCGCCGAAGCTCAAACGCAGGCTGGAGAAACTGGCAAGGGTGCGCGGGATCTCGCAATCGCAGTACCTGTGCTCTCTCATTGCCGGAAAGCCGTCCGAGGCCATGCCGCCGACCGCCTTTTGGGATGCGATGCATGAGCTGTACCAGATCCACGACTTGCTCCGGCGCGAGGGCAAGGCAGAGGAGGCCCGACGGCTGGAGCTTTCTATTGTGGCGCTGCAAAGCACGTTCACGCTGGAGCCGGAACAGGAGGTGCCCTGATGGCGACGACTAAGCTATGGCATATCTCCGGAAACATTCAGGACGTGATCGACTACGCTGAGAATCCGGAGAAGACCTGCCCCATCCCGGATCTGGAGGATCTCTGGAATGCAGCAAGATATGTGCACCGTCCCGCCGCAACTGCAGACGGAACCTATGTCACCGCCATCAACTGCACCCGTGAGACTGCCGTGCAGCAGATGCTTCTGACCAAACGGCAGTTTCGCAAAATGGACGGCTTCATCGCGTGGCACGGCTACCAGAGCTTCAAGCCTGGTGAGATCACGCCGGAGCTCTGCCATCAGATCGGCGTGCTGACGGCAAAGGCCATGTGGGGCGATCGCTTCCAGATCATTGTCACGACGCATCTGGACAAGGAGCACCTGCACAACCATTTCGTCTGTGCGCCCATAAGGGGCAGAGTAAATCCGCTTAGCAAGCGGCAGGCGTGAGGTTTCAAGCCTGTGGTCAACGTCTAACCTGGCGGGGAAACCCAAAGGGGACAATAGCACGACTGTAAAGCAGCGAGTTGGCAAGTTGCCATGCCACGACTGAGCTGCAAGACCAAAAGTTCACATGAGGATAAAGCCTGAATTGGTTGAACGGCAGTCCGAGGGACATTTGTGGTGGTCGTAACGGAAGGCAGCTATAACCGTTACGCTGTGCATCTTCATCAGACATGCACGACTGGTCGAAGCGAAGCCAATGCGCAGCCCATATGTATCAGCATAAAAGGGCGAAAACCGTGTCCGACAGTGAACGAAGCTTTTTACTCTGTTACTAAATGGGGATTGCCTAAGTTGGAACGCCGCAAGGCTATGGGTATAGGCCCTGAATATCCAATAAGGCAACGGAGCCCTCGTAGTAGTCCGAGCGTGTTAATGGCGCGCACATGGCGAAGGAGGGCAGTTTTCTCAATTCAATACAAAAGAAAGGAAGGTGCGAGAGGCATTGAGAAATCCAGAAAATGTATTGAACAGTCTGCAAGCACATTCAGCGCAATCCGACTATGCCTACGACAGATTGTATCGCAATCTGTTCAACCGGGAGTTCTTCTTCCAAGCGTATCAGAATATATACGCCAACAAAGGAAACATGACCGCAGGCACAGACGGAAAAACCATCGACGCAATGAGCATGGAACGCATAGATCGGCTCATTGAGACCCTGAAAGACGAATCGTATCAGCCCAAGCCGTCAAGACGGACGTATATTCCTAAGAAGAACGGGTAGCTGCGTCCGCTGGGAATCCCGTCCATTGACGACAAGTTGATACAGGAGGTCGTTCGTATGCTGCTGGAATCCATTTATGAGGGCAGTTTTGCAGACACCTCCCACGGCTTTCGCCCGAATCGGAGCTGTCATACTGCATTGCGGATGATTCAAAACCGCTTTACCAGATGCAAGTGGTTTGTCGAGGGAGATATAAAAGGCTTCTTCGACAATATCGACCATACTGTCACGATTGACATTCTACGAAAAAGGATCAAGGATGAGCGCTTCCTTCGCCTCATTCGGAAGTTCCTGAACGCCGGATATGTGGAAGAAAACCGCATGCATCAAAGTTACAGTGGTACACCGCAGGGTGGAATCATCAGCCCCATTCTTGCCAACATCTACTTGGATCAGCTGGACAAGTATATGATGGAGCTGAAACAGCGTTTCGACAAGGGAGACAAGCGAGCGTATAACCCGGAATATCTGAGAATGAGCAGCCGTAGGGGCAAGCTCAGAAAGAAACTGGATCGGACTGCTTCACAGGAGGAAAGAGCGTCCATCGTTGCACAGATACAGGCTTTGGACAAAGTCCATAAGTCCATTCCGTGTAAAGACCCCATGGACGCTGGTTTTCGAAGGCTGCAGTATGTTCGATACGCAGACGACTTCATTATTGGCATTATCGGGAGCAAAGCCGACGCGCAGGCGATAAAGCAGGAAATCAGTCAGTATATTTCAGAAAAACTGCGGCTTGAGCTGTCGGACGAAAAGACGCTTGTCACGAAAGCCACCGACCGGGCAAAATTCCTTGGGTTCGAAATCAGGGTCACACCGCAAAGCAACCACACCAAGAAAACGAAGCGCGGCATGACCGCAAGAAATTACAGTGGTCACGTCATGCTGGAGGTACCAACGGCAGCAATCGAAAAGAAATTGCTGGAGCTTCATGCCATGAAAAAGGTCGTCCATGACGGAACAGAAATATGGAAGTCCACCCATCGCGGTGAACTGACAGCAAGAACGGAACTGAGCATTCTCGACCAGTACAACGGGGAGGTGCGAGGCTTTTGCAACTATTATGCAATTGCCAATAACCGCTCAAAGCTCCATAAGTTCCGCAATATCATGGAGTACAGCTTCTACAAGACTCTGGCGCATAAGTATCGTACCTCAATGCGCGAAATCATCAATAAACATCGCATAGGCAAGGATATTGGCGTAACCTATAGGGACAAATTCGGTAATGAACGTGTCAGGCTGCTGTGGAAAGGCAGTCTCGCCAAAGACCCATACCCTTTGGGAGCAGAAGCAGACATTATTCATAAACCGAAGGGCATCATCGTGCAGAAACCAAGCCTTGCCAACCGTCTGAAAGCCGGACGGTGCGAATGGTGTGGAAAAGAAACGGCGGAACCGGTTATGCACCAAGTCAGAGCGCTGAAAGAGCTGGATACAAGCCAGCCATGGGCGGCGTTCATGAAAAAGATCAATCGTAAAACATTGGTTGTCTGTCATGCGTGCCACTGTATGATTCACAGCGCAGACTGTGAGAAAATGGAAAGCCGGATACAGCGAGAGTTGTAAGTCCGGTTTGGGGGCGAGTGCCCGGAAACCTACCGCAGCAATGCGGCAAGGCGCTGGGTACTTAGCCTACTGAACTCGGTTTCTTTCAAGGATGGTCTGCATTTCGTAAACACACCGGATGACTACAAGTACATGCGCGAGGTGTCCGATTGGCTATGCGAAAAGCATAAACTCTCTGTAATCGAAAACCCAGTCAAGCACGGGAAACATTACGGAGAGGTACTGGCCG
>JAFUZB010000168.1 GCA_017476845.1 Clostridia bacterium | reverse complement strand
TCCGGAAAGAGAAGGGAGATGTCAGCGCTCATCCTTGCCATGTCTTTTTCATCCAGGGAAAGCGTGAGACTGCGCGCGTTGTCCTCGGCCTGCTGAGGTGTGCGTGCACCGGCAAGCACATGTACACTCTGATGCTTTGCTGTGTAGGCAAGGACGAGATTGCCGATGGAGCAATCGTACTTTTCCGTAAGGTCCTGCCAAAGATCAAGCAGGCGGAGCGCTTTTTCGCGCCTATCGGGTGCGAAATTCGGATTGGACCTTCTTGTATCCCCGTCGGGATACCGGCTCTCCATGGTCACCTTTCCTGTGAGTAGTCCCTGCTCAAGCGGGGAGTATGCCTGTACGGACACGCCCAGTGACTGGCACAGCGGCAGGAGCTCCCGCTCAATGCGGCGCGTGAGGATGGAATACTTTTCCTGGATGACATCCAGTCCGCCCAGCGAAACATATCCCTTGACAATCTCGGGCGTCACATTGCTTGCGCCGATTGCACGGATCTTGCCCTGGCGGCGGAGGGTGAGGAAAGCATCCAGGGTTTCCTCCAGGGGATACAGCGCAAAGTCCGTTGTCTGCCAGTGTGTGTAGAGCACGTCGATATGATCGGTCCCAAGGCGCGTCAGGCTTTCCTCGACATCCTGGATGATCGAGGCCTTGGAGAGATCCCTGTAGACCGTGGTGCCGTCGACGGTCTTGTGGAGAATCGGGGTTTCATGCCGCCACTGAAGGCCGCACTTGGTGGAGAGAATCACCTTGTCGCGCTTTCCCCGAAGCGCTTCGCCTACGACCTTCTCGCTGTGATACAGCCCGTAGATGGGTGCCGTGTCAATCCACGCTATCCCGCAGTCTATGGCCTTGTGAATGGCGCGGACAGAGACGGAGTCATCATTGTCGCCCCACCAGCTTCCGCCGCCGATCGCCCATGTGCCCAGTCCCAGGAACGGGACGGAGATGCCGCTTGCACCAATATTCATAGATTGAATCTCCTTATGTGATATCCCAGATGGTGAGCTGGTTCTCATTGTCACTGCGGTTTGTCTTCTTCTTCTCCCGCTTCGGCGGGGCCTTTTTTGTTTCCGCCTGAGCGCTTGCCTGCGGCGTCTCCTGAGGCTTTGCCTGTGCGGCGATCTCCTGCCTGAGAAGCTCGTCTGCCAGGGATACCACGCTCAGTACGGCGCTGGCCTGCGGCCCGGCATGCGTGATGCTCGCCGTGGTGCTGAGGACCTGGTTGGCCTTCTCCTCAAGGCGGCGCAGGTACTCGTCGGAGTCAGTGGAGTAAAACGTGTAGGGGCGGTGTCCGATATAGATGGTTACTCTTCGCTTGTCCAAGGGAAAAGCCTCTTTCTTCTTGTCTTCATCTGTTTTTCTCATCTTGCCTGAAGGGCAGGGAGTCCATAGCGGAGCGTGCATGCTCCGCAGGCGCCGATCCGCCCGCTGCGTATGGCGGAGAGCGTCAGGGTGACCTCGTTTCCGCACTGGCATCTGGCCTGCCAAACGGGGGAACGGCTCCGGAAGGTTCCGGTATCCTTAATCAGGGTCAGGCGCAGGAGCGTGCGATGGGTGAGATCACCGGAGTGCCTTGCGAGGCGCATCGTCTCAAGGCAGGAGGGACAACACGCCGGATGCGTGCGTGTGAGGGAGGTTTCCGGGAGAGAGCAGACACTGCCGCATTGGCACCGGCACTGCAAGAGCGTTTCCCTGGAGGGTGTTTTTTCCCTTCCCTCCACGGAAAGGTAGCCGAAGACACGGCCGATGAGATCCTCCGCCATCGCGATTCCTCCTGAAGGTTTGTCCAATTTCAACATGACTATGTTCGCCGGATACCTCCCATATTCCTGCCGCCCCATCGCTTGCCGTTTTCCGGCGACTGGACAAGGAAAGGCAACAAAGGACAACGGGAGACTTTGTTGGCTCTCTTGCATCTGGGTACAATCGAAGTAACCGTTACCCCTGAAAAAAAGACAGCGTAAAGCAGGAGGGATTCCATGTCGATTGGGGAGAAAAGCCGGCACGGCAGCATGCAGGGGGCGAGGAGAAAGAAGAATCTCGTGCTCACCACCATGGTGCTGCCGGGTGCAATCTGGCTTTTGCTGATACGCTACCTGCCCATGTTCGGTATTGTACTGGCCTTCAAGAACTATAAGGCACAGCGGCCGAATACCTTCTGGAACAACATCATCAAGAGCGAGTGGGTGGGACTGAAGAATTTCCAGTTCCTCAAATCGCCGGATACGGCCATCATGATCCGCAATACCCTCGGCTATAACATCCTCTGGATTGCGCTGGGATTGGTGATCGCGGTCGCTTTTGCGGTCATGATGAGCGAGCTTTCCAATCGCTTTCTGGCCAAGACCTACCAGACGCTGATGTTCTTTCCCTACTTCCTCAGCTGGGTCGTGGCAAGCTACTTTGTGCTCGCTTTTCTCGATCCCACAAGCGGCATGATCCCGGCGCTGCAGAAGCGGGCGGGGATACCGGTCACCAACTTCTATCACGATACGACCTGGTGGCCGCTGATCTTGACTATCTGTAACCTCTGGAAGAACATCGGCTACTCTTCGGTATTGTACCTGGCCGCCATCACCGGGATTGATACCACCCAGTATGAGGCCGCAGCCGTGGACGGCGCGACCAAATGGCAGCAGATCTGGCATGTGACCTTGCCCAATATCCGCACAATGATCGTTATATTGCTCATCATGAACGTCGGCAAGATCTTCAACGCGGACTTTGGCCTGTTCTATAACGTGCCGCAGAATTCCGGCTCGCTCCTTCCGGTGACACAGGTCGTGGACACCTATGTCTACCGGGCCTATGCGAATACGCACAATATGGGCATGAGCTCCGCCGCAGGCTTCTTGCAGAGCGCAGTGGGCCTGGTGTGTATCGTGGGCGCCAACGCGATTGTGCGCAAGGTGGATCCGGAATCCAGCCTGTTCTGAGGAGAAAACCATGCAAACTTCCGCAAGAAAGAAAATCAAAGGGACGACCGCATCCCTCAACCGGTTCGGACCGGGCGCACAGGCGCTGTTTCACGTTCTCCTCGGTCTGTTTGCCCTGCTTTGTATCATACCGTTTGTGTTCGTCATCATCATTTCGTTTACCTCCGAGGAGAGCATACGCCAGATCGGCTACAGCTTTCATCCGCTGTCCTGGTCGACGCAGGCCTACACCTATACCTTCCAATTGGGCGACCAGCTCTGGCGCAGCTATGCCAACTCCTTCCTCATTACGATCATCGGAACGGTACTCTCGGTGCTCATGTGCTTCCTGTATGCCTACCCGCTCTTCCGCAAGGATTACGGGTACCGCAATTTCTTTAACTTCCTCAGCTTCTTCACGATGATCTTCGGCGGCGGCCTGGTCCCGACCTTCGTCATCTGCAAGAGCGTCCTGGGGCTTTCGGATAACTATGCGGCCCTCATCGTGCCCATGCTCTTCAGCCCCTTCAATATCATCATCATGCGCACCTTCTTCCAGACCTCGGTGCCCACCGAACTTATTGAGGCGGCAACCATCGACGGGAGCGGGGAGTACGGGACACTGTTTCGTATTGTGTTCCCCATTGTCACCCCGGGAATTGCGACGGTTGCGCTCCTGGTGGCCCTGGGCTACTGGAACGAATGGTTCCTCTCTCTTCTGTACATCAATAAGAACATGAACATCATTCCGCTGCAGTACCTGCTCATGCGCATGCAGCGCAATGCGGACTTCCTGGCCAAGAACTCAGGGATGATCGGCGCGGACGCATCGCGCGCCGCAACCCAGCTCCCCTCGCAGACCCTGAAGATGGCTCTTGTCGTGTTCATTGTCGTTCCCATCGCCTGCGCCTACCCCTTCTTCCAGCGCTATGTCGTCTCCGGACTGACCATCGGCTCGGTCAAGGGCTAAGCGGCACCCTTTCCCTTTGAAAGACAGGGCGACTGCCCGTCTGCATAAAATATCATAGGAGGCTTTTCCATGAAGAGACTTGTGTCCCTGGTCCTCTCCCTCGCGCTGGTTCTCTCCCTGTGCGCTTTCGCTCAGGCAGATGACCTGCCCACCATCACCATCATGTTCCATGGCTCCAATGTGAGCGACGATTCCGTCGTGCTCGAGAAGGTCAACGAGTACATCGCCGATAAGGTCGGTGCCAAGCTCGAGGTCATCTGGGGTACCTGGGGTGATTTTGATGACAAGGCCACCAATGCCCTGCTCTCCGGCGACAGCGATGTTGACATGATCTTCACCTGCTCCTGGTCCGCAGATGAGTTCAACAAGTATGCCAAGGACGGCTACTTCTATGAGCTCGACGAGCTGGTGGACGCCTACGGCGCAGAGCTGAAGGCCGCTATCCCGGAAGCCCTTATGACCGCAGCTACCGTGGTCGGCCCAGACGGAGAAAAGCACATCTATGCGGTGAACGGCTTCAAGGACACCGCGACCCAGATCGCCTGGGATGTCAATGTGACCCTGCTCAATGAGCTCGGCTATACCCTCGATGACGTCAAGAACCTGGGCTTCTTCGGCTGGGGCGAAATCTTCGCCAAGGCCAAGGAAGTGAAGGGCGATGCCTTCTATCCCTTCCTGGTGGAACCCATGGTCGCAGAGCGCGCCGTCACCAACACCATTATCGTGACCGGTGACTCCGGCAATGTGAATCTCCTGAGCTACTACATGAACCCGGATGACCTGACGCAGCCCACCGAAAAGTACGGCAATGTCATGCTCAACAAGTTTGCCACCGAGGAGTACAAGGCCTTTGCCGAGACCATGCGCGCCTACTATGTGGCCGGCTATATCGATCCTGCCCTGGCCGTTGCGGAGACCTCCAATGACACCCGCACCAACGCCCAGAAGGAAGCCAACTACCTCATCGGCACCCAGTCCTATGCCTACGGCTATGAGTACTCCGCAGAGGTGACCAGCCGCGGCATCGAGGTTGCCTACCTGCCCTGCACCGATCCTTATGTCGATACCACCGTTTCCCAGGGCGCTATGATCGCCATCTCCTCCGCCTCCGAGCATCCCGAGGAGAGCTTCAAGTTCCTGAACCTGCTCAACAGCGATCCCACCCTGATGACCCTGCTCAACTACGGCGTGGAGGGTGTGCAGTACAACCTCACCGAGGACGGTCTGGTGGACTTCTATGGCGAGGATAACGAGCTGCTGCCCGGCCGCAGCGCCTATCAGCCCTGGACCAACGGTATGGGCAATGTCACCATCCTGCCCGATACCAAGAGCGAGGGCGCAGGCTTCCGTAAGGCCTTCCAGGAATTCTATGCTTCCGGTAAGGCCATCCCGGTCCTCGGCTTCATCTTCGACTCCTCTGAGGTGGAAACCGAGATGGGCGCGCTGGCCAATGTGGCCGCACAGTATGCCCTGGCTCTGGACTGCGGCGCTGTGGATCCCGAGACCGAACTGCCCAAGTTCCTCTCTGCCCTGGACGCTGCCGGCATGCAGAAGTATCTGGATGCTGCCAACGAGCAGGTCAAGGCTTTCCTGGGTGAATAAGACGAAACACTCTGTATAAATCCATATGAAAAGTAGCGGGAGGCTGCGGTGCGCAGCCTCCCGCTACTTTTTGCGCACTGTGGAAGGGAAATGTGCTACAATAGGGCCATCAAGCTTGCAGGAGGACAGACAATGCTTCCTATTACCGGTTCCTGGTTTGAATTTCGCCATCACTCCCCCTGGGAGGGCAAGTACTATAATCCCGTTCTGCGCGCCTACAGTGCGACGCAGTGGAAGGCCATGGTGGAGGATATGCATCTCATCGGGATGGATATCCTGGTGCTGACCTGCTCCTCCATCGCCTATGAGACCGAGGCGGAGAGCTATGCCCCGGTCGATGTTTTCCCCGCCCCTGAGGGCATGGCCTGTCCGCAGGCGATGGACATCATGATGGAGACCGCAGCTGCCCTTGGCATGAAGGTCTTTCTCTCCGTGGGCTTTTACGGCAACTGGGTAAAGCCCCTGGAAAATATGGCCAGCGCTGAGGTTGAGGAACGCGCCTTCCGCGCAGTGGAGGAAATGTATAAGGCGTATGGGGACAACCCCGCCTTCTACGGCTGGTACCTCCCGGATGAGACCGAGGCAGGTCCGTACTTCTCCCCGGTCTTCCTGGATTATGTGGCAAGGTATGCCAAGCGCCTGCGTGCCCTGGACCCCGAGAAAAAGCTCCTCATTGCCCCCTATGGCACCAATAAGATCGTACCGGACGATACCTTTGTCGCGCAGCTGCGGGAATTGGATGTCGACTTCATCGCCTACCAGGATGAGGTCGGGGTGGAAAAGTCCACCGCCGATGATACCGGAAGCTACTATGCGGGATTGCGCCGGGCCCATGACCGGGCCGGGAGGAGCAGGCTCTGGGCCGATATGGAGATCTTCCGCTTTGAGGATAAGGTGTACCGCTCCGCCCTGCTTCCGGCCGATATCGGGCGGATCCGTGCCCAGATGGAAGCCGTCTCTCCCCATGTCGACCGTATCCTGGTCTATGCCTATCCCGGAATGATGGCAAGGCCGGGTTCCATCGCCGGGTACGGCGAGCACACCTCGCCCGAAAAGCTCTATGCGGACTATCAGGAGCTCCTGAAAACCCTATGAATATCCGCCCGCCTCGCGCGGGCTTTTTGGGAATATTGCGTTTAACGTTAAACTCAAAGCACTGCAGGGCGGTTTGTCGCTTGTATTCCCAGGGGCAAATCGGTAGAATCAACCTATCCTTCTTCCCGAGGTGAGGGCATTGCATTTTGTTAAGACACTGCGTTTCCAGATCCTGCTGATGGTGCTGCTCGCCTATCTGGTGCCGACCCTGGTCTTTTCTGCAGGGCTGGGCCGGGTCTTCTTTCCGGGCCTTCGGGAGAAGGCGGAGTCGGACCTGAGCACGGGCGCGATGTACGCTGCCGCCATCTGCCGGGAGAATGTGGAGCGGGTCGTGTCGCTGGCCAAGGAGGCCACCTACGACAATGAGATCAATACCGTGTACGGACAGTATGTCGCGGGCGAGATGATCGCCTCGGACTTTCTGACCCGTTGCCGCAATTACCTGGACAGACGGTATGGACGCGAGGAGTTCATCGAGACGGCGATCTTTCTCCCGGTCAATGAGCCCTCCCTCATGACGTATAGCCGCACGGGCTATGAGGCTGCGGTGCGCTTTGAAAGCACTATGAAGGAGCGCGTACTCATCCGCGGCGGGACCATCGATACCCGATGCCTCTTTGTGCAAAACGGGGATACGGTGTATCTCATCCGCAACCTCATGAATCTTCGTATGGAGCGCTTTGGTATGCTCGTCTTGGGGATCCGCATGGATGCACTTTTGGAGAGCGCGCAGACCTTCGCCGGAGCGCGGGAGGCGGAGATGACCGTCAAGCTCGG
>JAFUZB010000167.1 GCA_017476845.1 Clostridia bacterium | reverse complement strand
TCCCGCTGCCCGCGCTCACCCTGAAGGCGCCGCCGCTGGTGGTGGGACTTGGGATGGAGCAGGAGATCAAGGGGAAGCCACTTAAAATCGACAACGTCGGCGTGGAGAACATGAGCTATGCGGACTCCACCATTGTCATGAGCGAGACGGAGGACACGGTCGGCTATACCGATTTCAAGGGACAGGGCTACACGGTGTGCCATGTGGTGCGTGTGACGGTCGCCGATCCCAGCCAGATCCGCACCGCGATGAGCTATGATGACTATGATACCCGGCGCCATGCCAGGGCACAGCGTATGGCCGAGGCCTGCAATGCGGTCGCGGCAGTGGACGGGGATTACTTCAAAAATGCCGCCGAGCGCGGCTTTGTCTTCCGCCAGGGCGTTTTCTACAGGGACCTTGCCGGCGGGGAGCGGGATGCGCTCCTCATTGACTCCGCGGGCGACTTTCATGCGATCTACCGCGCGACGGGGGAGAGCATACGTGCGGCGATGGACGCGCTCCCCGATGGCGTGGAGGCCGTGAATGTCATGAACTTTGGGCCGGTGCTGGTGGACCACGGTGTGGTGGCAGACATCGCCAGGAGCACCGCGGGGACGGCGGAAAACCAGCAGGATATGTTTGAGTACCGCTACCGCATGCCCAGGGCCGCGATCGTACAGCTAGGCAAATTGGAGTATGCGATTGTGGAGTGCGACGCGGAGAACACCAAGGGCGCCACCGGCATGACCATGCAGACCTTTGCGGACTACATCCACGAGATCTTCCCGGACTGCCTCATGGCCTACAACCTGGACGGGGGCAACTCCACCAATGTGGTCATCCCGCGCACCGGCTACAATCCGACCTACGGCAACCGCGAAATCCAGTTCACGCGCATTCACTATTACCCGGAGTCCCGGGAAATCTGCGACATGATCTACTTTGCATCACTGGAGGACTGAAGAGATGACGCTGTATCCCTACGGGGTATATATGGCGGGCGCATGCGTGCTCGCCCTAGTATGGCTTATATTGATCATGAAGAAAAAGGGAATGAAGAAGGGGACGGCGAGCTATCTTGCCCTCCTTGCCCTGCCGCTTTGCGTGCTCCTTGCGCGTCTGGGCTTTTGCCTGTCCAGGTGGTCCTGGTTTGTCGGGAAGGGAGCGGGCTGGTTCTTCCGCTTTGATAAGGGCGGCTTCATGATGTACGGCGCGATGGCGGGCCTTGTGCTGGCCTGTGTTCTTACGGGAAAGATCACGGGGCAGAAGGCCGCGTCCATCGCGGACTGCGCGGCGGGACCGGGGATGCTGGTGCTGTCCCTGAGCTGCTTTGGCGATCTCCTGGCGGGCGCAGGCTACGGCCAGCCCCTGGAGGAATGGTTTTCCGTCTATGCCTTCGGACCAGAAGAATACTCGCATATGAGCTATTTCCACTTAAAGGATATTTCCTTCTTTGCGCGCTTCCCCTTTGCGGTGCCGGACAGCTTTTACGGCGACTATCGGTGGGCCGTGGGCATGCTCATGGGGCTGTTGGGTCTTTGCCTTACGCTCTGGCTGATCAAGGAAAAGACGAGCCGCGAGGGGAACCGGGCGATCCTTGGCATCACCATGGCGACCGCTTTGGCCATAGGATACGACTGCCTGCGCATGGATGATGTGACCAAGTGGGGCGTGGCCGGTGTTGTGAAGGCCGGGGAGGTCATCGGCGCGGTACTGATGGTGATCGTCATGGCCGTATGCATAGCCCGGGCGAAGGAGAAAAAGGCCGCGGGGACGGCAGCAGCCTGTCTCACGCTGGCAGGATGCATGGGGATCGTCGCCGCGATGGAGTTTGCGCTGGAGCAGAAGATTCCCTTCCTTCTGTGGATGCAGATGGATCTGTGCTATCTTGTCGCTCTTCTGGCCTGTCTTGGCATGATCCTCGCCGTTCGCACGGTGTGGAAGCGCGCCTGAGACAGGAAACGGCAAAGCAGGGAGGATGGAGTCAATGGATGCGATCACGCTTGGCGCGGTCAAGATTTTTCCCTACGGCCTGGGCTTGGCCCTGAGCCTGATTGGGGCATGCCTTTTTCTTGCGCATACGTGCAGGAGGGCGGAACTGAAGGGGGGCACAGCGAGCTGGATCGCTGTGCTGGGGATCCCGCTGGGGCTTTTGTTTGCCAGGCTTTTCTACTGCCTGATCCGGATGCAGTGGTTCCTTCGCAAGGGACTGGCCTTCTTCTGGCAGTTTCAGAAGGGCGGTTTCTTTCTGTACGGAACACTCCTGGGCGTCGTGCTTGCGGGCCTTATCACGGCGAGGATCACACGGCAGAAGGCCATGAAGGTGTTGGACGCTATGGTGCTGCCGGGTACGCTCATGCTCTCCCTCGGCTATCTCCTCATGGGGCTTGCCGGGGAAGGGTACGGATGGTCGGTGAGCGAGTGGTTCTCGGTGGACTATCCTTCGGACATGAGCCTGTTTACGCTCAGTGATGTCTCCTTTTTCTCCCGCTTTCCCTTTGCGATTCCCAACTATTACGGGGAATACCACTGGGCGGTGTTTGTACTGGAGACAATCATTGCGGCTCTCATCGGTGTCCGGCTCTATAAAGATAGAAGCTACGGCGAGAAGATCCGCCCGCTCCTCTTCCTGTGCTATCTGGCGCCCCTGGAGGCCCTGGGGGCCGGCATGCGCCAGGATGCGGTGCTCAAATGGGGCTTTGTGAAGGCGGCGGAGATCCTGACGGTGGTCCTCATGACAGGGCTTCTTGTCTATGCCTGCATTGCGGTTCGGGACATCGGGGCCGGGCGCAAGGTGCTTTCCTTCGTGCTTCTTGTGGCCTCCTTCGGTCTTTTCATGGCGATGGAGTTTGCGCTGGAAAAGAAGATTGACTTTTTGACCTTCATGAAGATGGATATGTGCTATGTCGGCATGATCGGGGCCTGTCTCCTGATGGTCGCCTCGGTGCGGCCGCTGCTTGTGCGCAAGGCGCAGACTTGAGGGGGAGTACGTATGCTGAAGGTATCACCTCTGTTTTCCGACGGAGCGGTACTCTGCCGGAAGAAGGAAATCCGTCTCTTTGGGGAGGCGGAGGAAGGCGCAAGGATCAGGGCTGAACTTCTGGATGCGAAGGGTGAGCTGCTTTCCTGGGGCACGGGAAGGGCCGTGGATGGCCGCTTCCTGATCTTGCTGCCGCCCCAGGAGGCACAGGTGGGATGCACGCTGCTTTTTACGGACGGCAAGGAGACCTTCCGGGCGAAGGATATCCTCATCGGCGAGGTCTTTCTGGCCGGCGGGCAGAGCAATATGGAGTGGGAGCTGCAAAACGCGGACGAGGGTCCCGAGCTGATTGCGAGCCACGAGAATGCGCAGGTGCGGTATTTTAACGTGCCGAAGTTCGCGAGGTTCTGTTCGGAGAGGGACAGGGCCTGGGAAGCGGCCGCCTGGCGGGCCATTGCGCCCGGGACAGGGCGCGACATGAGCGCGGTCGCATATTTCTTTGCCATGCAGCTGCAAAGAAAACTGCAGGTCCCGGTGGGCATCATCGACAGCTACTGGGGCGGCACCTCCATCACCTGCTGGATGGAGGAAGCGTGGCTTTCCCGTACCGGGGAAGGCATCCGGTACCTGGAGGAGTATGCCCGAAAGGCAGAGGGCGTGACCATGGAGGCCTTCCTGGAGAGGGACACAGCGTTCCACGAGGAGATGCAGAACTGGAACGGCGCTGTGGCCGTCTACAAGCAGGCGCATCCCGGATGTGCATGGCCGGAGGTAGAAGAAGCGGTGGGTCCCAGCCCCTGGCATCCGCCCGTGGGACCGGGGGACCCGTTCCGCCCGGCCGGACTCTATGCGACCATGATCGCGCCGCTTGCGCCGCTATCTTTGACGGGCGCGCTGTTTTACCAGGGGGAGACGGATGCCACGCGCGTGGAGGACTGCCGATACGACACCTTGATGATGTCCCTGATCGATCGCTGGCGGGATGCCTTCCAGGAGAAGGAGCTCCCCTTCCTCTTTGTGCAGCTGCCCATGTGGATCGAAAGCGGCAAGCAGGACAGCAAGACCTGGCCCGCCCTGCGCCTTGCGCAGAGCAGGGTCCGGGATAGGATGCGAAACGTCGCCATGGCGTGTCTTCTGGATCAAGGGGAATTCGGGAACCTGCATCCGACGCGCAAGCGCGTCGTAGGGGAGAGGCTCTATGAGCTGGCGCTGCAGCTGATCTACGGGGAAGCGGGAAAGGCGTCCCCGCGGGTGATAGGAAAGCGCGTGGAGGACCAAAGGCTGCTGCTTTTGACCGATCAGAGGCTGGAGGTGCGGGACGGAAAGGAACCCGCGCTTTTGGAGGTGGCCGGCGCGGACCGGAAATATGTGCCGGCGAGCGCATCGCTTGCGGGCGGCGGGCTGGCTGTGAGTGCACCCGGCGTAGCGTATCCCCTGTATGCACGCTATGCCTGGACGGACTATGCGGTGGTCAATCTCTTTGGGACAAACGGACTCCCCTTGGAGCCCTTTGAGATATAACGTGGGCACAAAAGCAGTTGCAACAGACGAATAGAAGTGGAGGAAAAAGGCATGCTGCGGGAGGAACTGAAGGATCATCTGACAAAGAAAATACTGCCCTTCTGGGAGAATCTGAAGGACGAAGGACACGGCGGGTTTTACGGATATGTGGACAAGGCACTGAACGTCGAAAGGGAAGCGGACAAGGGCTGCATCCTGCACAGCCGTATCCTCTGGACCTTCGCCACGGCGGCGAGGACGCTGGGGTCGGAGGAATATCGCGCCTATGCGGACTGGGCCTATGAGGCGCTAAAAATGTTTGAGGACGGGGAGCACGGCGGGGTCTACTGGAGCGTAACCTATGACGGGAAGCCCTCTGATACCACCAAGCATACCTACTGCCAGGCCTTTGCCATCTACGGCCTGTCTGCGTATTACCGACTGACTGGGAAGAAGGAAGCGCTGGAGAAGGCCCGGGCGCTCTATCGGGTGATCGAGGACAGATGCACAGTCTACAACGGATACGGCGAGGCGTACCAGGCGGACTTCTCCCCCGAGAGCAATGAGAAGCTCAGCGAGAACGGGGTGATGGCCACCCGGACCATGAACACCCTTCTGCATGTGGTGGAGGCCTATACGGAGCTGCACCGGGCGGAGAAGGACGAAGAGGTGCGGGAGAGCGCGCAAAGAGGCCTTGGGATCCTCCTTGAGAAGATGTACGCGCCTGAGAAGCACCGCCTGGAGGTGTTCATGGACGATGACTATCGTCCCCTGCTGGACATGCAGAGCTACGGGCACGACATCGAGAGCGGATGGCTCCTGTGGGATGCCGCGCAGGAATTCTTCCCGAAGGCGGATCTTGCGCCTTATCGCGCCATGTGCCTGGATCTTTTGGTGCACGTGCGCGAAAGAGCGTTCACGGATCACGGCCTGAAGAATGAATGGGTAGACGGTGAGGTCAATGAGCTTCGCATCTGGTGGGTGCAGGCGGAGACCATGCTGGGCCTTACGTGCGGATGGGAGCTGACGGGGGACGCCTTCTGGCTGGAGGATGTCAGGACGCAGTGGCAGACGATTCAGCGGATGATCGTGGATCCCCGGGAGAACGGGGAGTGGTACTGGTCCGTCTATGAGGACGGCAGCCTAACGGAGCGCCCCATGGTGGAGGAATGGAAGTGTCCCTATCACAACGGACGCATGTGCCTGCGCCTGATGGGCTCTGCGCTGCCGGTGTAAGTCCAAGGAATAGGCCTGCAAAAAGTCTCTTTCGCAGGCCGAGAAGCGGAGAAGATCGGGAGGGAAGCGGCATGTGGACAGCGGGAAATTACCGCCGGAACCTGATGGATATGCATATCGACGACTGGAACGAAGCGTTCCTTTCCCACCTTGATGTGGGCGCCTATGTGGATGCCCTGGCGGATGCCGGGGTGCAGTGCGCCATGGTGAAGGCGAAGTCCCACACGGGTTTGTGTTATTGGCCGTCCAGCATCGGGCGGATGCACCGGGGGCTCAAGGGCAGGGATTTCGTGGGCGATATGGTGAAGGCCTGCCACGAAAAGGGCATCGCCGTCATTGTGTATTACTCCCAGATTTTCGACAACTGGGCCTACGAGCACCATCCGGACTGGCGGCTCATTGCCCCGGACGGGAAAACCTTTCGGGAATACCGGGGCATGGGATGGTTCCGCTCCGGGCGCTACGGGATCTGCTGCCCCAACAACCCGGACTATAGGGCGTATGTGCGGGCCAATCTGCGGGAGCTCAATGAAAGATACGATTTCGAGGGCATGTTTCTGGACATGACCTTTTGGACGGAAATCTGCTACTGCCCGCACTGCCGGAAAAGGTACCTGGAGGAGACGGGCAGGGAGATTCCCCGCGTGGTGGACTGGGAGGACCCTGCCTGGCGGGACTTTGTGCGCAGGCGGGAGGAATGGCTCGCGGAGTTTGCGGCCTATGCCACGAAGAGCGTGAAGGACGTAAAGCCCGAAGTCACAGTCGAGCACCAGTTCTCCATGATCACCTCCTCCTGGGTCAACGGGTCCACGGAGCTGCTGGCAGGGGTTTCGGATTACTCGGGCGGAGATTATTACGGCGGTTATCTGGAGCAGAGCTTCATCAACAAGTATTACCGCAGCGTCTCCACCTCAAGACCTTTCGTTTATCACTCGGGAAGATGCGATCCGGAGCTGGCCTTCCATACGACGACCAAGACCGCCGAGCAGCTGATCCTGCACGCCTTTACGGCCCTGGCGCATGACGGTGCATTCTTGCTGGTGGATGCGCTCAATCCCGACGGAACCTTTGTGCCGGAGGTCTACCATTCCCTGATGAAGCAGGTCTATGCGTTCACGAGGCCCTACGAACCCTATGTGGGCGGGGAGCTCAAGACCGATGTGGCGATTTGGTTCCCTTCTCGGGCAAAGTACAATCCGGAGGAGAGCGGTGTGTCCACCCTGGAGAAATCCATGGATCCGGATGTGTTCGTGCAGTCCCCTGTGGCCATGGCCTCCATCCTTAGGGAGAACAACATTCCCTTCCATGTGATCGGCAGCCGGAACCTGAAGGATTATGACGGCCAGGTGATTGTGCTCTCCCACGTGGCGGCGATTCGGGAGGAGGAGATGGCTGCTCTGGAGGACTTTGTGTCCCGGGGCGGGAGTCTCTATGTATCGGGTCCCATCGCCCATCCGCGCCTGGAGGAGATGCTGGGCCTTCAAGTCACAGGCAGAACGGAGCATGATTTCACCTATATGGCCCCGACCCCTGCATCCCGGGAGCTGGAGGGCTTCTCGGCTCTCTCGCCCATGACGGTCCCGCGCGCGCAGGTCCTGGCGAAGACGAGGGAGGATGCATCCGACGCAGAAGTCCTGGCTAACCTGACACTGCCCTGGACGATGACGGGTACGGAGCAGTTTTCCGCGATCCATTCCAATCCTCCGGGCATCCCCACGTCCTCCCCTGCGATTGTCCGCAGGCGCATCGGGAAGGGACAGGTGCTCTGGACGGCCGCGCCCCTGGAAATGAGCCGGCCCTATATGAGCCGCCAGGCGGTTCGGCGACTGGTGGAAAGCCTGCTGGACACCCGCAAGTTCCGCTCCAACGCCCCGAAATTTGTGGAGATCCTGTGCTGGGAAAAGCAGGGGAAGAGG
>JAFUZB010000166.1 GCA_017476845.1 Clostridia bacterium | reverse complement strand
TGGAATTATCAAAAGGCTATGGGAATTTCAAGACGGAAACGATTACGTAATCACCTATGATCTGGATAACGCGGAATATCCGGAGCTTCTCGCGCGCTATGGAATAGAAGGTCTTGCCGGAAACGGATCCGAGTTTGAAAAAGGGAAAGCGTTGATGAGCGCGTTTTCCGGCAGGCTGTACCACAAGTCTGATTATGACAATCACATTGATATGAATGCGCTTGCACTGTTAGAGTACAGTTTGGATAACAAAAACCATGGAATCAACTGTCGGGCTAAATCACAGATTCTCAATGAGATGTGCCTCGCCCTGGGATTGTTTTCCCGAAAGGTCTGGATCAATCCAAACTCGCAATACGATACAGACTGTCATGTTGTAAATGAAATCTGGGATTCAACGCTTCATCAATGGATCATGTTGGATATCACAAACAACTTGTATTGGGTGGACGAAGCGGGAAAGCCACTGTCCGTTTTTGAAATAAGAGATCATTTGGCAAATCAGGAGTTTTGTACGCCAGTCACACCGAGTGACAACTTAACCGATCTTCATCAATCCCTTCGTCGGAATTATGATAACTTTCTATATATCGCCAAGAACATGGTTTACATGTATTATTGCACAAACTACTCTACGGGAGAGACAGATCGCTTTTACATTCTGTTGCCAAAAGCATGTGTTCTCAACGAAAGCGCACCGCTGATGCTCATTTCCAAAGAATCGATAGATTCTGCACCCTTCTTCGAATAAACAGTGACGATATATGCTTGTACGCTGTAATGAATCATCCATCCACTTCAATAAACCCAGAACCACTATTTTCATGTGAGTCATGTGAGTCATTTGGCACAAAGCCCTTGACAGGCTTTGTGCCAAATTCTATACTGACACCAGTTTCCGAAAGAAAGGTGTGGAAAGATGCGCAATTGATTCTGTCGATCTACCAAATCAACCGCTATGAGGCGGTGTCATTTGTGTGCGACAGATCAGGCCATCTTTGTGTGCCTTTTTTCGTGCACCTGTCCCGCCTCCCATGGAGGATACATGCTGCAAGTACAACATCTCACTCTCACCCATACCAAAGATCTCCGAACCCTCGTAGATGACCTATCCTTTACTGTTTCCGGGCAGGATCGCCTGGCAGTCATTGGCGAGGAGGGAGACGGGAAATCCACGCTCCTTTCCGTCATTGCCTCCTGGCCTGAATCCCCTGCCTACTGTCAGGTCACAGGTCATGTGTCGGGCGCTGGGGAGCATTTCGCTTACCTTGCCCAGGACCAAAATGCTGTAGATACCAGCGTATACGAGTTCTGCATGCGCGATCCCTTCTTTGCCTCCGCTCTTTGGGAGGACCTTGCCGATGCCTGCAGGCAGGTCGATCTGGATATGGATCTGCCCTATGCTGCCTCTGACTATACCCTGCTCTCCGGCGGAGAAAAGGTGCGGCTGCGACTCATGCTTCTGCTTCTTCATTCGCCGTCCTTTCTTCTCCTGGATGAGCCCTCCAATGACCTGGACATAGAGGCTCTGGAGATGCTGGAACGTTTTCTTCTCAACTGCCATCTGCCTGTCATCTATATTTCCCACGATGAGATGCTCCTGCGAAGGACAGCGACACGGGTGCTCCATCTGGAAAGCGTGCATGGCAGATCTACGCCCCGATGGACACTCGCCAATGTCCCCTATGAGCGTTATGTCAC